>SKYG01000154.1 GCA_007128045.1 Bacteroidales bacterium
AAGGGGTGAGAAATCCCTTGATAACCAGGACTCCGTTATCTCGAAATCATCCCGAAATCGTCGGAGACGCGATCAATCGCGTCTCTACAGACGGCGGCAATTAATGAACGGATTATGATCCATTGTTGTGTGCGAAAGATGTTGAACCCCTACAGATGCCCCTTTTGTCCTTTGACCTTCGACCTTCAACCTTCGACTTTTTTTCTCTCCGACACCATTTGTCACAAAACAGTGTTTTCTTTGCATTAGGATAATTGATCAGCAGTCTGACAGTATCCTTTCTTGCATGGCGGCAATAGGAGTTTAGACGTTGGATGCGTGAAACATAAAACATGTAAATATTATGATTAAAGGGAGCAGTGTTTTGGGTATGGATTTATTTAGTGATGTATTTCAAAGTGCTTTGATTTTTCACATACCACATTCAAAAACAGACATACCAAACCAATTTACAGCTGATTTTATTGATACTGAATTGTTGGAAAATGAAATAATGTTGCTCACTGATTTTGCAACTGATGAGATCTTTAGTATTGGTGGCACATCAAAATTGGTATTCCCATATAATAGGGTTTTCTGTGATGTGGAACGTCTTGAAGATGAAGATGAAGTTATGTTTAATGTCTTTTTTTAATAACATAAACTTAACTGCGCTTTTCTGCAAATGATCAACGGTACATAGTCCTGAAAGTGATAGGGATATCTCGCACACTGCGCTTTTCTTCGAAAAGCTGGTGGCTCGATATGACAGGCGCGCCTCGGTACCCCCCAGGAGCGTGTCATTTCGAGCCCCCGCGAAACGCAGTTGAGCGCAGGGGTGAGAAATCCCTTGAATACCAGGACTATGTCATCTTGAAATCATCCCAAAATCATCGGAGACGCGATCAATCGGAGACGCGATCAATCGCGTCTCTACTGGCAGTGTCAATTGATCGGCAGATTATGATCCAGTGTGGTGGGCGAAAGATGTTGAACCCCTAGATATACCCCTTTTGTCCTTTGACCTTCGACCTTCGACTTTAGACTTTTTTCCCCTCCGACACCATTTGTCACAAACACTTCTTTTCTTTGCAAAACCAAATCTGATCAGCAGGCCGACATTTAGGTGTGGACACATAATTATTTGGAATGATTAAAAATGTATCTTTATTCTTGTGGGATGCTATATTCATCAACAAAAAACGTATGTTTGTGTAGAGTATTCACAATTGCGTCCTACGTCAACGCGATGCTTCGCGTCGCTACAAAGGTTTTGTCGTTAAAAACAAATTATGATATATCCACCCCAGCTGGGCGAGATTGTTTTTTGGAGTAATAGGGCATCAGACCAAATGAATAAAATGTACAAAAACGAACTCATAGAAAGAATATCAGACATTGAGTGGGAGGATTTTGAAGTTAAGGAAGCCGCATCTGAAATCCCTAAAAGTTGTTGGGAAACCGTTTCCGCATTTGCCAACACTATTGGGGGTTGGCTGTTTCTTGGCATAAAACAAACCGGAAATATATTTCAGATTACTGGCGTAAAGAATCCTGAAAAACTGGCACAAGATTTCTTAAATACTTTGAGGGGGGAGAAATTTAATGCGAAGATTGCTACCCGGCAATTAGCAATTAATCTGGAAGACAAGAAGGTCCTTGGTTTTTATATAGAACCATCACCCCATAAGCCTATATATTTCAACACCCAGGCCAATACATTTATCAGAAGAGGCAGTTCTGATCACCGCGCGAGCAAGCAAGAAATTGACAGTATGTACCGTGACCAGTCTTTTGGTACCAAAACATCTCAAATTGTATCTGGTTCCAAATCTGGCGATTTGCATCTAAACTCCATCAACCAATATCGGGATTACATGGCACGTTTCAACCCTACGGTAAGCTATAATCGATATGAAATGAATGAGTTTTTAGACAAACTCCGAGTAACAGAAAATGGAGCGCTCACCTATGGAGGATTGCTTATGTTTGGGAAAAGAGAAGCAATTGAAAAACATTTTCCTGACTTCAGGATTGATTTGCTGGTTATTCCCGGCACCTCTTATTCTGATGCAAAAATGCGTTATACGTACCGATTAGATGAACATGAAAATATTTGGGAGTACTACTTTGAATGTTTCTCCCGTTTGAAGCAAAAAGTAGACGTTAATTTCACTCTCACTACTGAAGGTTTTGGGCAAGAACTTTCCCCCGGACTTGAGGCCATTCGTGAAGCTCTTGTGAATATGCTCATGCACGCCGATTATTTTTCTCCAGCTCATTCACGCATCCGGATATTTAATGATCATATCGAGTTTTTTAATCCAGGAGGGCTTCCAAAGCCACTTGAAGAGCTTAAGGCAAAGGATATTTCCATGCCCAGAAATCCCATCATAACCAAGCTCTTTCGAATGGTGAAGCTAGCTGAAAATGCAGGTTTTGGGTTGGATAAAATTGAAAGCAACTGGTTAAAATACAATCAATCCCAACCCTTATTTACCATTGATTTTGACAACACCATACTCCTTTTAAAAGTGGAAGAAACCGGTAAAGACATTCATGAGGATGCTGATTTTCGCCACGTTAATCTTCAGGTGTGGGGTGAAAGGTGGGGTGAAAAGTGGGGTGAAAGGTGGGGCGAAAAATGGCCGGAAATATCAGAATGGTGGAGAAAAGAACACAACAAAAGCTTATCTGCAAACGAGGTAAAGATACTCGATTTGATAGCCATAAAACCGGAAATATCCATTGTGAAAATATCTGAAACTATTGGCATCGTTGAAACCGCAGTTGAAAATAACCTGAAAAAGCTCAAGCTAAAACAAATCATCCAACGAGTAGGACCAGCCAAAGGCGGGCATTGGGAAATTATATCAAGAAAGCCCACAAAATGATCTACCCACCCACATACCCGCCACACAAAACCGAGCATGCCGAGGAGCAGGTCTACCAAATCCTGAAGACCCTCGACGCGGACCGCTACGACGTGTTCTACGACCGGCGGTTTGCACAGATGCGGCCGGGTGAGCGGAAGGACTACCAGGTGGATTTCCTCATTGCCGATCTGGGCGGCGGACGCTTCAATGCCCTGCTGGTGCTGGAAGTCAAGGGTGGGATCGTGAAATACAACGGACAGCAAAACTGCTGGACCCAGAACGGCCATGTCATAAAAGGTGACGATGATCCCATCACACAGGCCTTGGGCAATATGCACAACCTGGTGAAGCATTATCCGGAGATCAGCAGGCGGGTGCCGTTCGAATGGGCCGTGTGCTTCCCCGACCCGAGAAACATGTTCAGCCGGAAGCAGATACCACCTTCCCTGACACAATTGCAACTGATCGAATCCTTCGCCCTGGGAACCATCGGCAGGCAACTGCCCATGCTCTTTGAGCAAGCCAGGAATGCCCACCCCGGCTTAAAGGGCACCGACCTGGGCACCTACCAGGTGTTTAAAGAATCGCTGCTTGCCGGACTCGGCATGGCCGTACCCCTGCACACCCGGTTTGCCGCCGAAGAGCGACGGCTGATCCGGCTCACCGAAGCGCAGATGCAGTTACTCGATCTGGTGCGCGACAACAACAATTTGCAGGTCACCGGTCCGGCCGGCTGCGGCAAGACCGTCATGGCCACCACCATTGCCCGGGAGGCAAGGCAGCAGGGACTGAAGGTGCTTATGCTCACCTTCAACCGCATTCCGGCGGCCAACATCCGGGCGGGGTTCGGACTGACAGGCGAGGAGAAAGACATCGTGGTCGACAACTACCACCACTTTGCACATATGCAGGTCGAAAAGGCAAACCCCGGCTGGTGGGTCGACCATGTGTACGACGAAGAGTTCTGGTCGCTCGAGTCGGCCGCCAAGCTCGATGACGTGCTCAAGGAACAAGAGCCTTATTACGATGTGCTGATCATCGACGAGGGGCAGGACTTCCGCGAGCTGTGGTACGAGAGCCTGGAGCATGCGCTGAAGCCAGGCGGACGCTATTTTGTGTTCATGGACGAAGACCAGGACATCTTCGATGCCTTCACCTGCTTGCCAGGCAGCAGGCAGTTTACCCGGTTCAGGCTGCCGCACAACTGCCGCAACACCGTGCGGATCATCGAGCGACTCGAAGATTACATCGGCAAGGATATCCCCTACCTGGACGGCACCCCCGAAGGTGAGCCGGTGCGGTTTTACACCTACCGAAACGACATCGACCAGGCCCGGATCGTCAAAGATGAATGGCTGCGCATGGTCAGAGAAGAGGGCATCAGTCCTGCACAGATCGTCATCCTGCTAAACACCCAACTGGCACAAAGTTGCTTGAGCGGAACGAAAAGCTTTGGCAAATACCCCATCGCCATGATCAGCAAAGACACCGGCCAAACCAGCGCAGACCATGTGAACGTAGCCACCATCCGCAACTTCAAAGGCCTCGAAGCCGACGTGGTGTTCATCCTCGATACCGACAAGATGGAGAAAGAAGACAAACGGGTGCTGTACACCCAGGCAAGTAGGGCAAGGTTGTGGTTGGGGGTGTTTTGTAAGGAGTAACATGTAATTTGAGCAAAAATATGATGAATTAATGATTACGTCTTGTTTTTTGTTAGTTTTACCGGGAGAAGATTGTGGTATGCTGATTAGTGTGACAAATAATAATATGCGAATCTTAGGTGGGAGATAGTGTTGGAAAACGAAAAAAACGAGTTGACTACAATCTTATGAAAGAGCAACTTACAAATGAATTAATTGCATCATGCAAAAAGAGCGTATGGGGTTTTGGGAATGGTGTTCTTTACAAACTCTGTGCAGACAACTTTTCTCACACTGAAGATGAACAGATTTTGGCAAAAGTATGGCTAATTGGCAGAGCCTATGCTGCGGCTATAGAGAGACGGAGAATTAAAGAGGCAATTAATGATGATTTTTACATTGACAAAGTTGTTCCTGCTATTAAAAATTCGGAATTAGATAACAGGTTGAGGGATTTAAGTCAGTTTGATAAATTGACAGAACAGAATATAGAGGTAATCATTGAAACTCATTACTATTTTACAAAATTGACCGCTGCCTTGACAGGATTAGAAAAAAGGTCATTTTGTTCCACGTATTTGCATTTTCATCTGCCTAACCTATTCCCAATTTACGACAGTAGAGTTGTGGGTTCATTGAGAAAACTCGTATCTAAGACACCGGAGAGATTTTCTCAAATTTTGAACTCAACCAGAATTGACCGAGAATACGCAAAATTTGTCTGTAAAAGTTTAGCAGTGAGACAAGATATTGAAATAATTTATGGCGAAGAATTGACATTAAGGGAGTTTGACAACTTATTGAT
>SKYG01000261.1 GCA_007128045.1 Bacteroidales bacterium
AATAAAGTCAAGTGTCTGGGTCAGAATGTTCGAGATCAAGGCTTGTGAAGTCCGAAAATGCGGAGTTTACTTGTCGTAAATGAGCAATTTTCGGACGAGCATAACGCAGATATCGGACATTCTGGACAGACACCAATTATTGTTTCCATTCAATGGTCACAGGCCCTTTCAAGCCGGATGGCTGTAATGGCTCATTGGGAAGTGCGTCGGAAACGTTAACCCAGGCAACCCTCTCATTTTCAGGCAACTGAGCATCACGGATCAAGCGGTTGCGCCATGTATTTACCACCTCAACTTCCAGGGTGTTCTCGCCTTGTTTCAGCGCCCCTCCTGTGGAAATCCGGTACGGAGCCATCCAGGCCCCACCGATCTGTTCTCCATTCAGGGTAAGCCGGGCCATCACGCCAACCTCACCAAGGTTTATAAACAAACGCCCGTTATCAGGCAACTCATCTATTGTAAAGCTACTCTTATAAACAGCAGTACCTGAGTACCAGGTGATGCGTTCATCAGCCGACGCAGTCCAGTCGACCAGTTGTGTCATTACCAAGGGTTCAGCCGGACCAATATCTTTGTTCAGAAAGTCAACAGCCCAGCTCCCTTCAATGGTTTTAATGGATTGCGCATCGGGAAAATTCACTTCATACCCCTTGCCGGTTGATTCATTAACCCTGTCGGTAAATAGCACAAACCAACTCTGCAGAGCCTCCATTTTCATTGGGATGATGGTATGGCCATCACTTTCTGTATACTCATTAAGAAGGCGTATTTCGCCGGTAACAGCATCCCAGAGTTGTGGTATCTTTCCCGCTACCCTGAAAGAGGGTTCAAAAACAATGGTTTCATTGCCCTGGTTGGTAAGAAAATACACGTCCAGGTCGGGCGCCGTACGGTGTATCCATAAAACCGGCACATCGGCCCTGAGGTCAAGGTCTTTGGCAATATCGATGACATCAAGGGCTTCCTGCATGGTCAATCCATCCATGATGAAGCCCTTGCCATGTTGCCGTACCATCTTTCCATCCTGATAGTCTGCATCAACCCACAAACGGGAAGCAATCTCCCTGACGCGCTGGTCGCTTCCCGGAAAACCTTGCAGGCTGGGGGAATGATCGGGACGGGGTCCCATGACAGCAGCGCCCTGTCTGACAAGCTCTTCGATCTTTTCAAGCACCTCGGGCCGCATGGTGCTGCTCTGCGGCAATACCAAGAGGCCATAGTTCATGCCATGTGGCAGGGTCAGTCGCCCATCTTTCACAAACAAACGGTCTACGATGACTTCGGCATTGATATAATCATAAGAGTAGCCGGAAGGCAGCGGAGGATCAGCCAGCCCGCTCATTTTGGGTGCATCCTCCCCGATGAAATAGCACACATCGGCGGCATGTAAGCCCTGCTGTAACAAATGCTGTGCCCGTCGCAAATAATCGACCCATATCTTACCCTGGTCAAACCAGGTGTTATGTCTGTTAAACTCCGTTCCGAACCAGGCATTCACCCCGGGAACACGCACATCATCGGGTTGCTGAATATACACATGCATCACATGGTGGTTCACTCCTTCGGTCAGACTCCAGTCGCCACGCCTTTTCAACATGGTGGGATGCCTCACAAAGGCTTGCTGCCCTGCTGTCCATGCTTCTACAGAAACAAAAGGCTTTCCATAGATATTTCCTGCCGAAGATGCGGCCTTGCATTCAATATCCCCTAAGGTTCCCTCGTTCCAGTACTCCCCACCAATAAGGTCCGATTGCCCGCCATACATCAGGAATTCCCCCGGGAAACCCCAATGGCCATAGTTTTCAAGCCAAAGCTTCAGGCCATGTTCATTGGCAACTTTTCGCAGGCCGCCAACATATTCATAGGCCACATCATCGGCAACAGCCCTGCGGATATCCCACAGAAACCTTTCCGACTCTTCGACACTTCCCACAATCCTTCCCGAATACACAGGGAGGTATTTTACCGGATTGTATCCAAACTTATGTTCAAATCGTTGCTCAAAACCATCTGTCCAGTTCTGTGGGCCCATTTCATAACTGTCGGCGATACAGTACTTCAAAGCAGGAAGCGCCTCCTCCGGCACCCTTTTGATAATCTCTCCCATAAACTGGTCAAAATGAAATGCCACGAGCTCTGCATTCATTTTATCGACCTCATAGCCGGTTCCCTGGGGGGCGGCGGGTGCGTTCTTGGTACCGGTAGGTGTCATTCCTACCCGAAGAATGGTCCAGTTGCCTTCAGGGGCAGTCCAGGTCAGCATGCCATTCGTATCCATATACTCACTGATAACAAGCACTTCGGTGACTGTTAAATCTGCATCCGTAACCTCCGGTTGTGGGTCCCACAGGTATGAGTCAAAATCGGGTAAGGGTGTGGGGTGCATCTTTCCGAGAGTTTTCTCAATAAAAGACTCAAATACCTGAGCCTCAGTGATAACAATCTCTGAAAATCCGGCCTGCGGTGCGCCAAACAAGTCGGTAACAAGCAGCCTGAATTCGCTGGCGGTGGTTTCCGGAATGGCGATGGCCACAGGACCGTGGGTAACAGGACCCACATTGAAGCGTTTGTTTCGGCGGTCAAAAAGGAAAGAGGTCACCTTCTCAAACCGACCATTTACGTTGGCTTGCAATTCAACCTCACCCATAAAATCGGGAATGGCCGAGTGGATCACGATGCTTCGGGCGTCAATGGGGTTGTCAGCCACAATGTCGATGGTGTAGCTGCTATTCGATAGGTTGAACAAGGTTTCTGTGGCAGGGTCTCCATCGAGCCACAAGCGGGGATTGCTTACCGCAGGAGATGAGGTGATGCGTGCATTGTCGTTGGTCAGACGGCGGTTTTCTGCTTCAATCGAACGGAATGCCAGCACATAGGTATCCTGAAATTCCTCTTCAGGTCTCTCCAGGGAAACACGCACATTGCCGGGGCCACTTACCATGGTCTCTGAGTATACCTTATGGCGCATGGCTTTCTCATAACTGATCCAGGGACCGCCACTCTGACTCCAACCCGGACTGTTAAAAAAGCCCACGTCAATGCCCAAACGGTGCCCTTCCGTTACTGTGTGCACGGTAATGTCCCACCACTCATCGCTAAAAAGCGGAACACGGCCATCCCTGTTGTCGGGGTTGATATTTCCAACAAACAACCCTCCAATGCCAAACTCCTTCATGGCCTCCATATCCTTTGTAACCCCTTCCCTGGAGATATCATCGTTGATCCAATAGTAATAGCACCATACCACATTGGTATCGTGTGGCACAATAAAATCCTGTTGCAGCCAGGCATAACGCTCGGCCGACATGCGGCTGGAAGGGCCGGAGCAACTAACGCCCCAAAAGCCAATTGCCAGAAACAATGCCAACACCATGGTGTTAACTTTTTTTGTTTGTTTTGAATACTTGTCCCTGCTCATTGTTATTTCGGTTAAATTGTAAATGGTTCCTCAGTAACATGTCATTCGTTGGCCAGGGCAGCCACATCTTTCCCTTCCTTGTAAGCCTTGAGTTTACGGGTAGGCTCCATGATTAAAACTTATTTTTTCGTTTCAGTTGCATCATAAGATTGATGACCCGTAGACCCTTCACCCAATATCTCATGCCGGAATACAGGAATGTGCTCCCGGTGTTGTATAATAACCTCATTGTATTCCGGCTTGTAGGCAATATTATACCACTCGTGGGGGTCGTTGACAATATCATAGAGTTCCTCCGAGCCATCGTTGTATTGAATATAGCGGTAGTTCTCAGATATGATGGCATAATTTCCCGGACCAAAACTGCTTCTCGCCATGTGAGGCCAGCTGGCCCCCGGGTCTTGCAACAATGGAACCAGTGAATTGCCTTCCAGCTTTGGATCTGCTGCAAGACCAGTCAGTTCGAGCAATGTCGGATAGATATCCAGCAACTGGACAGGCTTATTGCTAACATGGCCTTGCAAAATTCCCGGCCCGGCAATAATCATGGGAACACCGGCCCCATCATACCAAAGGCTTCTCTTGGCAAACCGCTCCTTCTCCCCCATATGAAAACCATGGTCACTGAATAGTACAATATAGGTATTGTCTTTATATTCACTGTTTTCCAGGGCGTCAAGCACCTTTCCCAACTGCTCATCCACAAAACTGACGCATGCCAGGTAAGATTGAACCAGGGGTTTCCATTCATCATTCTCAATCACCCAATCAAAAGGCGGATGCACATGGTGCAGCCGCGTAATGTCTATCCCATATGGGGGAACATCATCCAGGTCGTTGGGAACGATGGCTGGCAATTGCAGGGTCTCCATCGGATACATATCAAACCATTTCTGAGGCGCATACTGAGGAACATGGGGTCTGTAAAAGCCAACCCCAAGCCATAATGGACCGTCGTGTTTTTCAGACAGCCTCTCTGAAGCCCATTCTGCAATCATATAATCCGGCATCATGGAATCCTCTTCAGGAAACACACCCCAATCCCACAGTGGATGACCGGGATACGAACTGATCTTTTCGTCGGGATAAGGCCCAAAACCACCAAATTGACCTCCATAATTGGGCACATACCGTTCATTCTGTCTTTCCCCGTTATGAAATAACTTCCCAGCTCCCGTAACATAGTACCCTTCATCCTGGAAGCGTTGCGGCATCCAGGTAACTGAATTGGCTACCGGTGATTCTATGGGATCAGGACTCAGAAAATATATTCCCGTGGTGGAAGGATAAAGAGAGGTCATCAAACTGGCCCGGGAGGGATTGCATACGGGCGACTGGCAATGGGCGTTGGTAAATAATACACCCCGGGCAGCAAGACGGTCAAAGTTTGGCGTAATGGCCTGGGGATGCCCTCCCATACAGCCTATCCAGTCATTCAGGTCATCAACCGCGATGAATAGTACATTTGGAGGGGTGCTGTTTGTATCACCGTTTGTGCTTACGGTACAGTTCGACAAGCCCAAGGCGAGCACCGGACTTGCAATGAATAATAATGTTTTGGTTTTCATGTGTTTAAATTTGTCTGAATGTCTGAATGTCGAAAAGTCAAAGGTCGAAAGTTGGAATTTCTGTTTCGATTCGCAAATTATACAAAATATTGTATATCATGTTTAACAATCATTCCAGATTCTTTTAAAGATGTCCCAAAAGAAAATTGCGGGGTTTGCTTCACTGAGGAATACAAGCGGAGAATAGATTTCAAATTTCAAGAATAAAACGATCACGTAACAAATCAACAAGATGTTACATCCCAACCACCAATTTTGTGACAAACGTATTGACCCTGACCGCATA
>SKYG01000281.1 GCA_007128045.1 Bacteroidales bacterium
CACTGCCGGGAAGGTACCGACTTTACCCTGCAGATCGTGGTGGTGCATATCAGCAGCCTGATTATAGCTGTTGCCAGCGGAAAAATTGCCGGCGCATTCTCCTATGGAACGCTCTTTACCTGTAGCGTTCTATTGGGAATAATAACCCTTTTACTGGTCGTGAGAAGGTACCGGAAAACAAGTTGATTTGTTGATCTGTTGATTTGAGAACTTACTCTTAAAAGTCCGTTTTTAATGTGTCCCGCAGATTTCGCAGATTAACGCAGATGTTATACATTTAATTGTCGTAAATAGAATCAGCGAGAATCAGCGTAATCAGCGGGAGAATACTTTTTAAATACAGCAAAGTGAGCCATAAACCAGACAATCTTACAAGACATAAAGCACAGGTGATCATTGTGGGGGCGGGACTTACCGGTCTTACGCTGGCCTATTATCTGCGAAAAAGTGGTTTGAAGGTGTTGGTCTTTGAGAAACAGGAGCGTGCAGGGGGTGTCATACGCACCTTACGGGAGAATGGGTTTGTCTATGAGACGGGCCCCAATACAGGTATTCTGGGTAATCCCCAAGTGATACAGCTGTTCAGTGACCTGTGGCCAGACTGTACCCTGGAAATTGCCGATGAAAAGGCCAAAAAACGGCTTATCTGGAAAGACGGCCGCTGGCATTGTCTGCCTTCAGGTCTGCTCGAAGCCGTCAGAACGCCCTTGTTTACCTTTGGCGACAAGTTTCGTATTCTCGGAGAGCCATTACGGCGTAAAGGCCAGGATCCCATGGAGAGCCTGTCGGGATTGGTAAAACGTCGCATGGGGAAAAGCTTTCTGGAGTATGCCGTAGACCCCTTTATCTCCGGCATATATGCCGGAGACCCCGACCGGCTGATCACCCGGTTTGCCTTGCCAAAACTGTATAAGCTGGAGCAAACCTATGGAAGCTTTATAGGAGGTGCTCTCAAAAAGAAGATACTGGAAAAAGAACAAACCCCTGCCAGGGAGGTTTTCTCTGTTGCAGGAGGTCTTGAGAACCTGGTACTCGCCCTGGAAAAGTCGATCGGGCAGGAACACATCATCTGCGGAGCTACCCAAACTTCGGTCGAGACACTGGGCCGGGAGGGTTACAGAATCTATGCCACCGTAAATGGATCAGACCATATGGCCGAAGCACCAGTACTGATCTCTACCATAGGCTCCTATGCACTCCCTGACCTGTTCCCATCTATCCCACGAGAAGAATTCAACGCCATTGCCAGCCTGGAATATGCCAGGGTAGTGCAGGTTGTGCTGGGCTTCAGGCATTGGACAGGTGCCAATATTAAAGCCTTTGGCGGGTTGGTACCTTCGAGGGAGCAACGACACATACTTGGGGTGCTGTTCCCTTCATCATTTCTTTCAGACCGGGCACCTGAAGGGGGTGCCTTGCTGAACGTGTTTCTGGGGGGCATGCGCCATCCTGAATACTATGACCTGGGCGATGATCAGATCCTTGAAATGGTGAAAGTTGAGGTGATGGATATGATGCGCATGCCTGACTATGATCCGGAGCTGGAGAAGGTATTCCGTTACCGTCATGCCATACCACAATACATGGCCGACTCGGAGTCCCGCATCAAGGCAATAGGCAGGTTGCAAGAGAACTATCCGGGATTGATACTGGCCGGCAACATTCATGAAGGCATCGGAATGGCCGACCGGGTAGCACAAGCCGTGCGGATAGCGGAGGCGGTTGTTGACAGCCAGTGATCAGGGCCTTTGCCGTAACAGTTATGAATCAGATGGATCCATGACCCTCCCGGCAAAGATCACGGCATTGGTGTATTTTTCCTTGATGAAGAATAAAAATGGACGGTCGACACGGAATAAAACCGGTGTGCTGGGATCAAAGCTGGTAACCCCCACCTCCACCGCGGTGACTGCTGCGGCCTCCGTGCCTTCTTCATTTACTTCGACAAATGCCTTGTGAATCACCTCGCTGATAAACAGTTCTGCCTGGGGGTTGATGCCTGCGAAGTTAGCCATGTTGGGATCAAAGGCAATACCCATGCCCATCCTGGTCAGCACCTGCTTCAGCTTCTGTTCAAAGGCAAAGCTAAACTTCGGCAGCGTGACGATGAGCTCTCGCTGATCAGAAAAGCTGTCAGACAACTCATGCCACAATGCATCATCAAGGGATTGCTGTACGTCAAACACGCTGGCGTGCTGATGGGGCAATACCACGATCATGCTGTAGTTGCCTCTTCCGTAAGGCAACTCGGCAGCACTGAACATGTCGTTGCTGTAGTACCCAAATAGTTCTGACTGGTGCATCATCGGCACCTGCTTGTTGCCGCCCTGATGCAAGTAAAATGGGGCAGGTGCCGTTTCATTCGGGTCAAACTCATACTTCCACTGACCCTTGAAATATATGGCATTGATCAGGTACATCACCGTTTCCGACGGTATGTTGTCTATAATCTTTTCAATCAGCTTATTGGTGTTGTCTGACACCCACTTATTAATGATATCGGCAGCATCAGCACGGTCGAAGTCGAGCGCCCTGACCTCTGCGTTGTAAAAGTCTTTATTGGTTTTGATAAAGGGCGTTTGTACCTGAAAACCCTCACGGTACCAGATAGAATTCGCGATGGTCATGATCACCTTTGGATCGACCGAGGCCAGGTCTTTTATGAGCTTCTGCCAGGATTCATTGATCTTGTTTACCGGCAAATCAGGAAGTCGCATGGCCTCATGCATGGCTTGTTGTGTGCTGGCTTCAGCACCGTTGTAGGTCATGGCAAGTGCCAAAGACACGCTGAGGGGCGAGATAAATACATTGTCTCCCTCCAAAGCATCCTCCGCAACCTCCCGAAACAAATCAAAGGAAAAGCTTCGCCCATTTTGGATCAATGCTTGCTGTTCTGTGGAGAGTACAATGGGCTTCGGCTCACCACCAGGAATGTTATTAGTATCTTTTTCACATGAAGAAAAGCCAGTCAACAAGAAGCAGTTTAGTACAATAAAACCTATGACAAACGTGTTTTTGGAAATAATTTTCATGGCGTGAATACTTTTTAACAAATTTTTGCAATAAATTTTTAAGCCTGCGTTTATATGATAACACAAGGTCTTATTTATCCTGAATTAACAGTATGTATAATCCAGGCTATAAAGAGCATTGTTTACACAATACGAAAAAAAAGCATTAAATGTTGCATGGAATGCACTAATTTATGACAAACCTTGCTATCCTGCCTGAATAATACAGGCTGTAATATACAACAAAAACCCATATGAAGAAGAACACCAAAACCGTATCCCAAAAAAGAATTGACAAAAACAGAGGTGATGAGTTGTTGCATAAATCACATTTCTTTTTGGATGCATTGATGGAAAACACATCCGATTTTATTTATTTCAAAGATGAAAACAGCCGGTTTTTAAAGACCAGCCGTTCTCAAACTGATAGTTTTGGTTTGGAAAAGCCAGAAGACGTTATTGGCAAGACCGATTTCGACTTTTTTGAAGACAAGCATGCCCAAAAGGCGTATGAGGATGAACAGATGATCATTGCCACCGGAGTACCTTTGATAAACATGGAAGAGGAAGAAGTGTGGCTCAAAGGCAATGAAACCTGGGCGTCGACATCTAAATGGCCTTTAAGGGATGATACTGGCCGTATCATTGGCACCTTTGGCATCTCAAGAGATATCTCACAGAAAAAAAGGGATGAAGAAAAGCTGAAAGCCTATTCAAAAGAGTTGGCCACGCTGAATGCTACCAAAGATAAGTTTTTCTCTATCATCGCGCATGACCTGAAGAACCCCCTTAGTGCATTGGTTGGCTTTAGCGATCTGGTGGCTCTGTCGTTAGAGAAGAATGACCTCCACATGATCAGGAAGAATGTGAAGATCATGCGAAAAGCATCTTATCAGGCGTTGGACTTGCTCTCAAACCTGCTTGACTGGGCCCGTTCACAAACAGGAAGTATCATGTTCAATCCTGAAATGATCAACCTGGGTGCTTTTACAGATGATATAGTGAACCTGTTTAAGGAATCTTCAAAACAAAAAGGCATCAGGCTGTTTTCGTCTATTCCCAAAGACTTGTTTGTATTTTCTGATAAGTCAATGACAGGTATTGTCTTGCGCAACCTGGTTTCCAACGCCATTAAGTTTAGCAGCTCCGGCGGCATGGTGGAAATACTGGCTGTCGAGGAGGAAGATCATGTAGACGTTTCAGTAAAAGATAATGGAACAGGCCTCAGCCAAAAGGATATTTGCAAGTTATTTAGTGTTACCAGTCAGTTTTCCAAGCCCGGCACTGCCAAAGAAAAAGGCACCGGACTGGGACTTATACTATGTAAGGAGTTTGCTGAAAAGCAAGGTGGCCGGATATGGGTCAGCAGCAAGCCCGGGGAAGGCAGCACCTTTACCTTCAGCATCCCAAAAATATAGGGCTTTCCATATGAAATACCCATGTCGATTGTTCGGGGACAATCTCCTTGACACACAGACGCATGATTATTTTTCATGGGGGTCAAAAGTCAAAAGTCGAAGGTCGAAGGTCAAAGGTCAAAGGTCAAAGGTCAAAGGAAAAAAAATAAACATATGAAAAAGCTGTTTCTTTTCGTAGGATGGGTTTTCCTTTGCCTGTCAACGGTTGTGGGTCAATCGCCTGAGCTCAATGCGGAAAAGTATTGGCTGTACCGCGACCGGCTGTTGAATGAATTCATGGTGTCGAGCGAGGGCAATGAACCCGGAACAAACATCCCTGCTTCTATTCGCCACAGGGGAAGGGGTCAGATGCGCTGGGGTGATGCCACCGTCAACCTTAGTAATTATATGGCCGTGCTGGCCACAGAATACAGCCTGCTGAAACGACAAGGGCTGCCTGTTTATAACACCTTGCAGGAGCTTCACCGCGCACTCCTGACCATGGAAAGGCTGGATGCCAAAGCCCCTGCATTCTTCGACCTGGATCCTTCAAAAGATACCTACCCTTTGCAAGTATACCCTCACGCAGAAACCGCACAATACCCTGAAACCACTCTACACCTTGATACGTCACCTCGCCCTCAAAGCACACCATCTGCACCGGCATCTTCTGTTTCAGAGACATTGCCAACTTCAGAATACGTCCTGGATGGTTTTTTTATTCGCGATGACGTGCCGCTTAACTTTACACGGCAATGGTCGGGTACACATCCGGTATTTGCAGACTTTCCCCATGTGAGGTCCGACTTCACGGATCCGGATATCCGCTTAAACGAGATGAGCCAGGATCAGGTCTGGAACCTGATCGTGGGGCTGGCCCTTATCACCCACCTGGTCGACGACACCACACTGTGGGCCATTTCTGAATACTACGGAAGCAGTCTGCTGAGCCTGGCTGACCGTGCAAGCCTGGCAGCTTACCGCATGATCAATGCCATGCAGGCAGAAGCCTGTATTCATCCAGTCAGTTTTCTGGATACCCGTTTGTGTGTGCGCTACTGGCACCTTTACAACCCCTACCTGGGGCAATCTGTAAAACGTGGCTCCGGCCCCAACTTGTTGAAGTTTGGGTTCGCGGAGGCAGGAAATGTCATTACAGGATACCGCTATGGAGATATGCACTGGAGCAACTCGGGAAATGCCAGGATATGGTTCAATGTGGCGGGTGCCTTACAGTACTTACAGCGCCTGAGAAGAGAAAGGAATGTGGAGAATCTATACCACATTGCTACCACGGCAACTGTGGGCGCCGTGTGGAGCACCGCAGAGCTTGTAAGGCTGTTTAACCGTCACCGGAAGCTCTTCTTCCTCCCCGACCATCAATATGAACACCTGGCACTGATATCTTGTGTGTTGCATGGCGACTGTCCGAACATCCTTCAGAAAGAAAACATGTTTTACCTGGAGCTCATCAACAGTGCCCCCATGCACGGCCCTTTTAATTACAGGGGTAATCCCCGTCAGGAACACGATGCCATGCCGCATTACCGGCATATGGATGAATATCACCATGAATGGTCGTCGGTAAACCGCTTCGCATGGCCTCACCGGCGAGGCTCCGGCACCATCGAAGCACATGAAGGCGAATACAACGGGCTGGACTATATGCTGCTGTATAACCTGTATTATCTCGTGTATGACCACTTTGAATAATGCCCCATGATCCAAACCTGTGCACAGGATTAAAAGATTGTCTTTCCATTTTAAACAGGCTTTGCCAGCATGGATGCTGATAACCTCTACAGCCTTTAATGAACGATAATATGTTCAGAATGAACATGGTGTGCTTTGTTCAGATGCAGCAAATAGATTCCGGCAGGAAGGGTCAGGTCATAAACATGTGTCCCTATGTCAACATGGTATTCCAATACCAGCCGGCCATTCATGTCGAACAAACGTAGTTTGGTGTTCTCCATATAACAGTTCAGGTTCAGGGTGTTGTCATGTACCCAGACATCTGCTACTGTGGTTTCTTCAGGGATCATTTCCTGCTCCTGACGCCCGCCAATTATTAGCTCAAACCTGGAAACATCATCACTGGAGCATGATGTAAAGGTATATGGCTTCCCCGCTTTGAGATGGTGTTTGATGTTTTGCTGCAGGTCGTGCAGCAGCAAGGGGATGTTCGCGGCGTTCTTTTCAAGCTTGATGCGGAAGGTGTTGCTGTCATTGTTTTTTTGGAAGCAGTATGGTATATGCCCATGAGCGCTGTTGGCGCCGATGGCATGAACCAGCAGCTTCTCCCCATTTACTGCTGCATAGAACACAGGGGCATCGCCCGGGCGAAAGCGAGAATGGTAGCGGTTGTCGAAGCCATGGCTCATACCCTCACCCTGTTCGGGTACCAGGCGTATGTAGGCGCGTTGGCGGGAGGATCCTTTCAGTGGCAGTGCTGCCATGCCTTCTGCATCGGGCACGCTTTCCTGGTTGCCGGGTGCAGCGTCCTCAACAGGATGTGCCGACAGGATCATATAGTCGCTGTTTCCCTTTGGACGGGATTTGGTGGTTTTCTGTGCCGGGTCGTGGTGTGTCCGCGCAGCCTTTCCGATGGTCAGGGAGGCGTTGTCTGTCAAAGCTTCAACAAAGAATGCCGTTGATGGGGGTATGACCTGCCCTTCTAAATAGGCGCTGTAGCTGCCATCTGCCTCTACCCAGTATTGCGGGGTGTAGCTGACGGAGGAAGAGCTCCAGTGCTCGTCGTTGTATGCCAGACCACTTGTGTAGGGGTTTCCAATCAGGTGCCAGCCTGGTCCGTGCTCTGCATCTGTGTGGCCGCGCGACAATCCATCCCAGGTATGGTTTCCGGAAAAAAGAACGCCGGAATAGCTGTACGTGGCATCTGTCTGCGGGGCGAAAAGATAGCCCTGGCCTGGCTCGAACCGCTCGTGGCCAAAGTGTTGGCCTTTGTGATTTATCCATTGGTCGGCCTGCTCATCCCATCGGTACAGGTCGTAACCGGAGCCCTCATCCAGGGCGCTGAGGAAGGCGTCGACAGACTGTTCGCCGGTGGGTGGCGATATCCAGTACCAATGGTCAGGTGCGGGCGATTTTTGTGCCCACCCCTCCGATGCAGGGATGTATTGCTCTACCGTAGCCTCCAGATCATCATTGTCGTGTATGAGTGATGCCGTGCCGGCAGGAGACGACCTGACCAGGATGCCGGAAACACCTGCGTCGTTGTAGATGGAGGTGGCCGTCAGACGCCCGGCAGGCTCTATCGTGAGACCTCCCGGAACCTCCGTCAGCCCTCCCACCGGCCCGGCACCCGGCTCCAGATCCGGCACCCTGAATGCCTGCCCGTAAGCCGTTCCCGCCTCACTCGTGGCATACGCCCGGAAATAATCACCATCCTCAACATTATGACCACTATTTGTTCTAAAAACGAAAAATGAATCCGATAAATCAGTTGTTGAAAAAATATCCGAATGGTTGTTCATGGTGGGATTTTCGTCTTTACCAACTATAGCGCCCCTGTCTGTTACAGGCATGTCGCCCTCATCGGATATATTATTATATGTAACTGCAAATAATTTTGTGGAGTTCCATCCGGGAACATCAAACTCCCCGGTACTTACTGTGGGCAGTACGGTTTGGGTTGAGATCACGGAGAGTTGGTTGATGGTTGTTGGTTCGTTGAGTATAGCATGTCCGCTGATGATGATGTTCTCGGTTGTTTGTGCCGGGGTGGTGAAGGCATGTTTGTGTGTTTTGCTGTTCCAGTTGTGGTTATCGGACCAGTTTCCGTTGCCGCTGAAGTGGTATGCGGCAAGCTGTCTGCTTTCGACCGGAACGCCTGATGCCGGGGTGGAGCTGTTTCGGGGTACTTCGGTACTGCCGTTGCCATCATATGTTGAGGAAGTGTTGTTGGCACGGCGTACGATTACCTGGTTGCCACTGTCGTGAAAGGCGAATTCAGGGTTTGTGCTGGCAAAATGGTGGGGATGTCCGTCGTTGCTAAGGCTGGCACGAAACCCTGCTATCCGGATCCACGCATCGGAGATGATGGTCATCTTCTCACCATTGCCAGGCGGGTTGGTGATGGCCCAGTTTAACTGCCTGTTGGGGATGACGCCGGTTACCGTACAGTCATTGTCTGAAAAGAACGCTGCATGATGTTTTGTTTCAGCCCCGATGCCGGTAATGGTAAAGTCATCACAGAGAAAATCGCCGCTGTTCAGGATGTCGTTGTTAAATGCCAGCCTGACCTGCATCATATACAGGGCGAATTCCTCCGTGTGGGGAGCTGCACGAAGGTATATGTCCCACTCGAAAGTGGTTTCATCGGTTTGCCTGAAGTTCTTAATCGCCACATCGTAGCCATATTCCTGGCAGAGGCCATGTGCAGCAACCAGCATAAAACATGCGAAAAAACACAAGAGTCGTAATTTCCGGCAGTATGTATTCATAGGTACAGATTTGTATGTTCCTCCGTAATCAATTCAACGATTCAACGATTCAACGATTCAACAATTCAACAGGACAGGCCCAGTCCTATCCCTACAACAACTCAACAACTCAACGGCGCCGCCTCTACGGCGGCGCCACCACCCCGATACCTTTGCGAACATTATCGATTACCAGGCTTAGGTCGTTGATGTCTATGAACCCGTCCCCGTTGATGTCTGCAGGCAAATAGCCTGTTGCGCCTTGCCTTACCTGGTCTATGGTTACCGACAGGTCGTTGATGTCGACAAAGCCATCCTGGCTGATATCTCCGGCAAAGAGGCCGTACCTGTTGTTTCCTAATAGAGCCAGGTTGTTTCCGTATGCCTTGGTGTCAGAGGTGGTAAAGTCGTAGGCTACCGTTGCTGTTCCTGCAAAGCATACCGGTTGGGCACTAACAGTTTTAAGGTGGTTTCGTGTTTTGATCACGATATGGTATTCTTCTTGCAGGGCGGCAGATAACTGGAATGCTGCTGTTCCGTCTTCGTGAAGGTCTACCCATCCACTTGTAACCAGTGTATTAAAATGTTTCTTGTCACGTAATTCGACAAGTATCCTGTCTGCTACTGGCGCTGCATAGAGGTCGGTAACTTCTCCGTTTAGCAGATGTTGTGTGCGCTGCATTTTGTCGTGTTCGGCCTGATAATACCCTTGAAGCAAGACGGTAATGATCGCTTCGCGTGGATTGTCACAGACGGGGAAGCCCTGGTTGCACCATGCTGCCTGGCATGTCATTATAGCAATGAATGCGGTGATGATGGTGCGGAATGGTGTTGAATTGTTGAGTTGTTGAATTGTTGAATTGTTGGAGGGTGCATTATTGCATGGACTGATAATCAAGTTATTGAGAAATATTTTATACATGTTGCTGTTCTCTATAAAATATAAAATATGCTATTAAAAGCATATATTATATAATTAAAAACATTATATAAAAATCAAAAATATAAATAATAATTAATAAAACAACAATAAATACAAATAAAATGGCTTGTTTATGGTTTAAGGTTTAAAGTTTAAGGTTTAAGGTTGTTGATCTGATTATTGGTTTCCCAGGTGGAGACGGTGTTTTATCGCACTTTTATTTTGAGACATTCTTCCCAGAGAAATTGCCGTCATGCGAAATCACTTGACATATTTGTTTTAACAGGTTTTATAAAACTTTGTTGGTCGTCAGTTGTTTATTTTCAAACAACCGAATCTTATGGGTTTTATAAAACAAGTCTTAATCAGTGTTTTTTTTAGCTTTCTTTTTATCGCCACACATGGCCGCGACATAAAGATCACAGGCCAGGTGGTCGACAACGAAACCAACGAGGCCGTCCCATTCGCGACGGTGGCCTTCTACGAAAGCGGCAACTCTCAGCCACTCGACGGCACCACCACCGATATCGATGGCAACTTCTTCCTACAGATCAACCCAACAGGTGATCACCATCTGGTGTTTTCTTTTATTGGGTACAGTTCCATAGAGGTACCTCTGGATATCTCCCCTGGGATGGATGAGCTGCCAGTCGGGAGGGTACGTATGGCCCCGCTGGCAGTAGAGCTCCAGGAGGTTGAAGTGGCAGCCATGGCGAGGACTGCTGTGAACAGGATGGATCGTGTAAGCTACCGCGCTGAGGATTTTGAAACGGCACGCGGGGGGACGGCCGCCGACCTGCTGTCGCGCCTGCCCGCTCTTTCTGTGTCGCCCGAAGGCGAGGTGAGTGTAAGGGGTACGACAGACTTTGTCGTATACCTGAACGGGCGTCCGACACAGATCGAGCCCGACGTATTGCTTGCACAGCTGTCGGCAGCTTCCATTACAGGTATCGACATCATTACGGTTCCATCTGCGGCCTATGATGCCCAGGGGAAAGGTGGAATCATCAATATTACGACATCCAGGGAAGAGCAGCAGGGCTTGTCGGTAAATATTGACAGCAGGCTTGGAGGGTCTCCCTGGGGCAACAGAATCGATGGGTTAACCGAAGACAGGTTGAATGATGATCGCTATGGTGGCGGCTTCAGTCTGATTTACTCTGAACGGAATTATGCTGTGTACGGTGGGCTCAGCTACGACTACCGCAACCTTCACGGCTCTCGGACAGGCACCGGCCGCATCCTCGATCCAAACACCGGAAACTATAAGATCATGGATGCAGGAGGCCTGAAGCCCGAATGGCATGAAAACATATCTGCCAACCTGGGGTTCGAAAGAAGCATAAACGACCGGTCTGACATCGCAGCATCCTATTATTTTGGGAGCCGCCTGGAGGGCCGTACAGCCAACTACCTGTACAATAACTACTTTACAGACAATCCGGCACTGAATGCTTCCGGTCCCAGATGGGATGAGAATTTCACATTGAATCCCAACACCGGATTGCGAAAGGGCTTTTTCAATACCGTAAACCTGGACTATAACACGCAGACACCTTCAGGCAGCAACTGGTCGCTTGGGGGGTTGTATGAGTATACTACATTGAATCACGATATCGACAATCCGAATATTGCCTACGACCCTGATCGTGATGCCCTGACAGGACATGTGTCGCATTACATGCAGAAGGACAAGACGCCATTACATGGCTTCAGGCTGACAGCCGATTATAACAAGCTGCTCGACAACGGGTTGACATTTAGTATGGGCGTTCAGCCCCAGTATCTTGTCATTGCCGGAGACTTTGGCTACGACACCCTGAATGTGGCTGCCAATCAGTGGGGCTCATACCAAAGCCTGGAAAACAGCTCCGCCCTGCGTCGGGGAATCCTCGCTGCATATGTTGATGGTTCCGGACAATGGAATGGATTGCAATATAAAGTAGGACTGCGCGCGGAGCATACCGACCAAAGCCTGGAGATAGACAACCCAGACTATTTCAACCTGTTTGAAAGGCCTGTGCAAGACCGTTACCTGGTGCAGCAGACCGACCTGTTTCCCAGCTTGCATGCCTCGTACAGACTTGGTGATCATGATGTGCTAAGTCTGGCCGCCAGCCGGCGTATCAGCCGGTCGCCGGTAAAAAACATGTTTCCCTTTCTTTACAGAAGACACCTGGAGGTTTATGTTGTAGGTGACCCGGCATTAAAACCAGAATATATTCAAACAGCAGAGCTATCCTACAAAAAGAATTTTAATAACCAGCAAGTAAACCTGACCGGGTTTTACAGGGATGTTACCAATGCTGTGTTTCGTGTAAATACAGTGTTTCCCGACGAGCTGGTGCTGATCAGGAGCTTTACCAATGCCGGAAAGACCACCGCTGCCGGTGGCGAACTTAGTGCCAACCTGGAATGGGGAACCCGTGCTAAGTTGTTTCTTGGTGCATCAGTATATCATTTTCATGTAGATGCCGATATTTTCGGATACCGGGAGGATCACCAGTCAGTAAACTGGAACCTGAAAGGTAGCGGCAACATCATGCTGGGAACACAATTCCGGTTGTCGGCCGACTTTGACATACGCTCAGCGGAGGTTACGGCACAGGGGAGAAATGAGTTGTTTTATATGACGAACGCGGCCCTGAGCTTTACCCCATCCAACTTCAGGGCATGGACATTCAACCTCAGGGTGCTGAATATTCTGGACTCCAACAACAGGGTGCTGTCGACCAGAGCCTATGATGCAACCGGAGTACAGATATTTTACCAGGACACGGACTTCTATTATTATGGCCCCATCGCCGAGCTGATGATCTCCTATAGCATCAACCGCAGTAGCAGATCAACACCAAAAGACCGCGAAGGATTTGGAAGAGACGAATTTTAATGGAGAAATCAATCGATTAATATGTTCTTTCATAGAAATCATATAACTTTGAATAATGGTTTACTTTACATATTAATTAGAATCTGTCAATAAAGTCAAGTGTCTGACCCAGACACCAATTAAACAGATGTTTATTCTATGGCTATAGAGCAGCATATTATCCCCATGTTCCTGAACCGGGCAGGCAGCTATGGGAAAAAAGAAGTTTTTCGCTATAAAGACAGTCAGAACAGGTACCAGTCGATGACCTGGCACGAACTGAGCGGCAGCATTGACAATATATTGTCTTCCTTACATGCAATTGGCGTGCGAAAGGGCGAGATGGTCGGGATTTACAGCCAGAACATGCCGCAATGGCTGATGACAGACCTGGCCATTATGGCCCTGGGGGCTGTGGTTGTGCCTTTCTATGCCACTGCTTCGATGGAACAGCTCAGGTATATCGTAAAAGAAACCGGCATGAAGGTGATGTTTGCCGGTGATGATGAGCAGCTCGAAAAAGTGCTGGCATTAAAGAAAGAGGGCAGCACCTTGAAGACAATCGTATCTTTCAGGAACAATCCAACCCTTGCTGGTACTGAGCAGTCTTCCGTGTTGGGGTTTCATGCCTTTTTGGATTTGTCGAGGAAAAAGGCCATCAGGTTGAGTATCACCGATCGTTTACATGAGTACAAATCGACAGACCTCGCCACCGTTATTTATACGTCGGGTACTACCGGCGAACCCAAGGGGGTTATGCTGAGGCAGGATAACCTGATGTATTGCTTTGGCATCCACGACCTTCGCCTGACGGTGAACAGCACGGATGTTTCGCTATGCTTTTTGCCCCTTAGCCACGTGTTTGAGCGGATGTGGAGCTATTACCTGCTGCATCGGGGCGCCGTAAATGTGTTTCTGGAGAATCCGAAGGAGGTGATCACCACCCTGGCAGAGGTGAAGCCCACGCTGATGTGTACCGTACCCCGCTTTTTTGACAAGACCTGGGCCGGCATACAGGAGGAGGCTTCTTCATGGCCCGCCCTCAAGCAAAAGATTTTCAGGTGGTCGGTAAACCAAGGCCTACAAGCCATCGAATACAAATGCCGCAACAAAGAAATGCCCCTGGGGTTGAGGACGAAGCTAGGCGTGGCAGATCGTTTGGTGCTCAGGAAGCTTAGAGGAATTTTCGGGGGAAACATCAGGGTCATGCCCTGTGCAGGCGCTGCGATCAACAAAGACATATTGAAGTTCTTTCATGCAGTAGGTCTGTTTGTAAACTATGGATATGGTGCTACAGAAACCATGGCCACAGTGTCGTGCTTCAAAGAGGATGTTTATGACTTTGGCACCTGTGGCAGTGTGATGCCGGGAGTAGAGGTAAAAATTGGTGAAAATAGCGAGATACTGGTAAAAGGCAGGACAATCTTTTTCGGATACTACAAAAAGGAACAGGACACCGCAGCGGTGTTAAAGAACGGATGGTTTCATACCGGAGATGAAGGCTACCTCGATGACAAGGGCAACCTCATCATGGTAGACAGGATCAAAGACCTGATGAAAACCTCCGTGGGCAAGTATGTCTCCCCCCAGAAGCTGGAGATGCTGTTGTCGCAGGATGAGCTGGTAGACCATATTACGGTGGTAGGTGATAACAGGCAGTATGTAAGCGCATTGGTGGTGCCCGCCATGGACAAACTAAAGAAGCTGGCCGCTCAGAATAACATTTCTTTCACGGATGAAACAGCGCTGGTAAACGATGAGCAGGTGTATGACCTGTTTCAAAAGCGCTTTGATGCCCTCCAGAAAGATATCACCCCTCATGAAAGGGTGGTGAAATTTTTGTTGCTGGCAGAACCCTTCAGCATAGAATCAGGCACCATGACCAGCACCCTGAAGCTCAGACGCAACGCCATTGAGAAGGCATACAGACACCTGATAGACAGCATGTATACCTGACCTCACGCTGTCACTACCTTTATGATCGGACTTAGTCCTGAAAGTGTAGGGGATTTCTCATTTCACTTCGTTCCATTACCAATGACAGGGTGCTATGAAACGAGAAAGAGGTTGCTGTCATCTCGAGCGACGCAAGAGATCTCCTTCAGATCGAGAATTGCCTTACTTTCTACCCCTGTGGCCGGCCCACAATGATTAGCGACAGAGTCAGGTATCTGTTGGTTTGTGTTTCCAGCGCCGGTGCGTCCAGAGCCAGTCTTCGGGATGTTCTCTAATTACAGACTCCAACTTGTTGGCATACATTTGGGTAATCTCACCCGGTTTATGGTGGGATGGGTTTTCTGTAAGCACAGAAAGTTCCAGCTCGTAGTTACCACGCTTTACCCTGTTTATGGCTGCAAAGATAATGGGCAGCTGATGGGTGGGGGCATACTTCTCCAGTCCATGTAAAAAGGCTGTTTCACGCCCCATAAAACGCACCCATATGGCCTGCTCCACACGCCTGGGGTTCTGGTCGGCAGCCATCAGAAACACGGTGGGTACCTCCTGGTAGTTAGTGAAACTATGGCTGGTCTCTCGGGTGGCGGCCAGTATGGTACCAAACCTGGCTCTGCTCAGATATATCAGCCGGTTGATAAACTTGTTTTTCAGTGGTTTGTAGAAGCCCAGAATACGGAAAGGCGTCTGTATGGCAGCCGACAGGCTACCCCACTCCCAGTTCCCGAGATGCCCTGTTGCCAGGATCAGGCTTTGGCCGTTTAGGTAAAAAGGTTCTGCGACCTCTGGATTCAGCACCTTGTGCCGTTTTCTTACTGATGCCCGGTTCATCGAAAAGCTCTTCAGGCTCTCGAGCAGGATGTCTGACAGGTTTTTGTAAATCTTTCTGATCAGTGCTTGTTTCTGCTCCGGAGTTAAATTCAGGTCGGAGCGCTCAAGATTTTCTATTACGACCTTCACCCTGTAGCAAAACACGCACCTCAGCAGCCAGGCAATGAAATCAGAAAACACATATAATAGCCTGAAAGGGGTGATGGCTATGATCACCACGAACATCAGAAAAAAGATGCTGACAATCAGATGTAGCATGTTTCACAGTTGATTTGTTGATTTGTTGAATCGTTGAATCGTTTGGCTGGTGCGAAAAGTATATAAATATTGAAAATGGCCAGATTATTGTGCCTAAAAGTTTTTCTTGGTAAGAAAGTAGAACTATCCCACGAAAAAAAACATTTATAATAGGGCAAATCTACATAAGATTTAAGAATTTTGCAGTATGGTTTAATTTTATTGATATGGGTTGATCCTGTCGGTATTTTTGAAAGAATAAGGCCTCAGGATAATTTTTGTTATCTTAGACACGTTAACACTATTCAACAAAACTAATAATATGCGTCGTTATATCATCGTATTATTTGCATTGATCGGCATATACAATACCTATGCCCAGCCTGACAACGGGGTGGTATCAACAGAGCAGCAGGACACGCTTGTTGCTGACCCCATCATATTCACTGCGGCCACAGCTTCAGAGTATCTCATCAGACTGATGAAGCACGATCAATTATGGCAACCGTCCGGAGACACGATGAGAATCTCGCTGTCGAGGTTGATAGACCACTACCATGAGCCCTTCGACAGCGTGGCTAAACGGCTTTCCCGTTTCGACTATACTGTGGTTGACCCTCAGCGTCTGCGAATTACCCGCAGAGACACCCTGCCGGTAAGGTGGCTCAATGACTACCTGTTTATTGTTGATACCGTGGCCCTGGAGAAAGAACCGTTCCTTTCGCGTAAAACCTTTGTTGTGAGCGCCGTAGATACTGCCGTGTATTCTTTAATAGAACAAAGAATCCCCGAATGGGAGAAAAAAAACGAGATAAAACAGCTGATTGACTCGCTATTTCATGTCAGGGATACCATTACGGAGGTGTTTATAGACACCTTGTTTTTGAAGTCTAAGAATATCATCGTGCATCAGCTTGTCGATGAGGAGGTTGTTCCTTCGCTGATGCCGCCAGATAGCAGAAGGACAGCCGAACTGCTGCCTGATTCCTCAAAAATAGTTGTTACTGAATCCAGCCTGCATTATATCGCGAACAGGGAGTCTCCATTCTATAAAGTGCCCGACGCAATGATGCCCGACTCTCTGAGTGTTGCCGTTGAAACTTTGTTGCAATATACGGATAACAGGGATTCGATACTCGTATTCCTCAATGGCACAGACGGTCGGAAGATGCCGTTCTGGCTGACTACAGAGACTGACGAGTTGTACAGGTACTGGATAAAAAATGCGGAGAACGACTCCATTACCATATGGATAGGAAACCCATCAAAATACGACATCACGTTGATGCTCGAAGATGATGTGTATGTGGAGCGACTTGAAAAGTTGTCGGCAGACGATATCCCTATTACTACCCTCAGACCTCAACGATCATTGGAGAGGCTAAGGCCGCTTGAAGAGATCCCTGTGTTTTGGAGCAAATCAATGTCGAGCGCCTTTACGCTGAACCAGACCCATCTTTCCAACTGGGCCAGGGGTGGTCAGAGCTCTCTGGCAACGATGCTGGATTTAAGGGGTGCAGCTAACTACACAAATACGGCGTCCAAAAGAAAATGGGAAAACAACGGGCGGTTGCGATATGGCTCTGTAATTACAAAGGAGCAGGGGTTCCGAACCAATACCGACCTGGTCGAAATGAACTCCCAATATAACAGGGTTATAGGAGACAAGATTGACTTCAGCTCGGTTCTATATATGAAAACACAGGTGGCCAAAGGCTTTAAGTATCCGAATGACTCTGTGGTGGTATCGAAATTTTTGAATCCCGGTACGTTTACCATTGGTACCGGGATTGAGTACAAGCCATTTAAAAATACGGTGCTTAACTTTTCTGTGTTGTC
>SKYG01000078.1 GCA_007128045.1 Bacteroidales bacterium
AACGGGGCAGATGTCATTATCAAAGACAAAACAATCACCGTTCAACTGAAGAAGAAGCGTTCCCTGCCAACAATACTGGAAACCATGCAAAAATTTTCCCGGCAAAAATATCCCTGGCTTAGCAATATGAATATTATTTTTGAGGGTGCCAGTTACTCATAAATATACGGGTGGTTCTTTACCGTGAAAATCTGTGATAATTGATGATATTGAGTTTGCGTGTTTGGATGTTCATGACAAAACATTATCGTATATTCATCCCATAAATATACATATTTCATCAACATAACAAGCAATCTCTTCGTTTTTTTATAAAACTGCAGCTATTCCCACGCTGGTACTGTCTTACCCTGTTCTGCCCCAATAGAAGTTTCTGCTGCAAAACCAAACAGATAAATGCTATTTTTACAACTTACAATAATCTATCCCACGATGAAAAAGATAAGAACCACTTCCATGCTCCTGCTGGCCAGCCTGATAATGGCATTCCTGATGCCGCAACCGGCCACCGCCCAGGAAAAAGAACTGCAGAAACTGAAATTGGAACACTTCTTTGATATGGTCTCCGTGGCCAGCCCGCAAATCTCACCCGACGGCAGTGAGGTCATATACTCCCGGGGATGGATCGACAAGGTAAACGACAGCCGTCGTAACGAACTGTACATCATGGATGCCAATGGGCAGCGAAACCGTTTCTTCACCCGGGGCAGCAGCCCGACATGGTCGCCCGACGGCACCAGGGTCGCTTACCTGGCGCAGGGCGAGCCACGCAGCACCCAGCTATTTGTAAAATACAAAGACCTCGAAGGCACCACACAGATCACCCGTGTAGAAAAGACCCCCTCAAACATCCGGTGGTCGCCCGACGGCAAATACATCGCATTCAACATGCTTGTTCCTTACAGTGAAACCTGGCCCATCAAAATGCCTTCACGACCCGAAGGAGCGAAATGGACCGAAGGGCCCAAGGTCATCACCAACCTGGTGTACCGCCGCGACCGCATCGGCTATCTGGAAGAAGGCTATACCCATATCTTTGTGGTGCCCGCCGATGGGGGTGCACCCCGCCAGGTCACCCATGGCAACTGGGACCATAACGGGGTGGAATGGACCCCCGACGGCCGGGAGATCCTCTTCACCAGCCTGCGTATCGACGATGCGGAATACGCCTACCGGCAGTCAGAGATCTATGCCGTAAACATCGAAACCACAGAGATACGGCAACTTACCAGCCGAAACGGTGTCGACCGCTCACCAGTGGTGTCACCCAATGGCCGGCAGGTGGCTTATAGCGGCTTCGACTACCATGAAGACACCTACCTTGAAAATAAGCTGTACGTCATGGATATCGACGGCCGCAACACGCGCGAACTGGCTGCCGACTTTGACCGCACGCCCTCCGGGCTGGTCTGGGCAAGCGATAACTCCGGCGTCTATTTCAATGCCGACTATAACGGCACCCGCAACCTGTACTTTGCCCCACTAAGCGGCGGATACCGACAAGTTACAACCGGGAATCACATGCTCACTGTGTCGGACATCAACCGCAATGGCATGGCAGTGGGCACCCTGACCGATTACCTGAGACCTCCCGATGTGGTGCGCTTTTCGCTGAACAGACCACAGATCGAAAGCCTCACCAGGGTCAATGAAAGCCTGCTGAAGAATATCACCCTCGGAGAGGTGGAAGAGCTCTGGTACAAATCGACCGATGACCTGGATGTGCATGGATGGATCGTCAAACCTCCCGATTTCGATCCGGAAAAGAAGTACCCGCTCATTTTGGTTATCCACGGCGGACCGCATGCCATGTACAACGTCGGCTTCAACTTCACCTGGCAGCACCATGCCGCCGAAGGCTACGTGGTGCTATACACCAACCCCAGGGGCTCATCAGGCTACGGCAGCGCATTTGGCAATGAAATAAACAACGCCTATCCCGACAAGGATTATGACGACCTGATGAACGGGGTAGATGAGGTGATCAACAAAGGCTATATAGATGAGAACAACCTGTTTGTATATGGTGGCAGTGGTGGCGGAGTGCTTACCTCATGGATCGTAGGCCATACCGACAGGTTTGCAGCAGCCTCAGTAAACTACCCTGTGGTTAACTGGTTCTCATTCGTAGGTACAACCGATGGCGTTAGCTGGTACAGAAATTTCAAAGAATATCCGTGGGATGACCCCAGCGAACACCTGCGGCGCTCCCCCCTGATGTATGTGGGAAATGTGACTACCCCTACCTTGCTCATGTGTGGTGAAGACGACCTGCGTACACCCATATCACAGACAGAAGAGCTTTACCAGGCCCTGAAGGTACTTAGGGTTCCCACCGCCATGATCCGTTTCCAGAATGAGTTCCATGGTACAGGAAGCAACCCGTCAAACTACATACGCACACAGCTGTATCTCTACCATTGGTTTAATAAATACAAGCGAGAAGCAGTGGAATAAAAAAAGTTTCCCGGACATTGCCAATATTAGCTTGTGCAGGCGAAAACACCTTCCTTCAGCCTCTCCAGCTCCTGCCCGTAATCGTATTGAAGGTCTTCGTGAAGGGATTTTAAAGCTTTCTCTATTTTGACGATCTGGCGCTTGTACATGTTGGCGGTAACGCCATACTGGTGGATGGGGTTCATGGTATTGTTCATGCACTGGCAGAAGTAGATCAGCAACTCCACCTCGGTAGTTTTATTTCCTGCGAAGCGGATATAGTCATTCACTTCTTTCAGCGCCTTGCGGTATGTTTTCTTAGCCAGGTACATATTGGATGCAGCCTGTGAAAAAATATGATCCATCTCTTCTTTTACATTCTTTATAAACATGGCCTGGTCATCGGCTTCGAAAAGCAGATAGGTGAGCAATTTTTTGTTTTCTTTGCGGAAAGAGGCCAATTTTACGCATAAGGCTATCAACTCTTTTTGGGTGAGCAGCAAGAGGGCGCTTTTAATATCCGAAATAGTTGCGGGCTTCATGAATGGTTCATTAATTTATCACTATCAGATTATATCCGCTTACTCTTTAAGGTGCAGAAGCAACCTGCAACAAGGCATCGCAGTTTGGTTGTGCATAAATGGCCATACTAAGGCCCAATAGAACGAATGCCAGAGGGCTACACAGTTTTACTTTTCGATCCCGGAGTACTTTTTATAAATAGCCCTGTAGCCAAACAACCTGCCTAATGGGGCTATTGTGTGCATCAGTATTTTCTGAATACCCACCGGAATATCTGCAAGAAAGGTCTTGCTGTCAAGGTATTTCAGGGTAACCAGCTCCTGAACCAATCCATAGTTGCCATTTTTGCTTTTTCCATCGGCCGCAAGCCCAACAAGATTCTCTACCATAAAATCAAAATCCAGCGCAGGCCTCACAGTTTGGATGTAAGTTAATGGAATGTCTTCACTATTATAATGGTTGTGTGATTCGTTTTTTGGCAGCACTACCTTCTCACCTGATCCAATAGTAGAAACTTTACCATCCTTAAATACAGTCAGCTTGCCTGAAATTACCTCAAATGTTTCATCCTGCAAGACATGCATATGATTGGGAACGAAACGGCCCTTCTGTTTGATAGTGGCCTTCATAACCACACGTTCACCGCCTGTGTCGCTAGCTGTCTCTATAAACTCGTAAACGTTTTGGTTTGCAGGGTCTGTGAGGATTTGTCCTTTTACTGGCATAGTTAGTTATTTATTGTGATTTATGAATTTAAGGAGAATAAATGAGAAATGCACATGTTTTCTAATTGCGATGTACAAGTTTTTAAAATTTTTGCCATCCTATTGAAAAAATATGTACCTTTACGGCCGGAAAAAATAAATTTTAGACCCATATTTATGAATTGTACAACATATATCCATCCTGGTCATCATCATCTGCAGCTTTTAGGGCGGACTTGCCAGGGTATGGATTGTTGAAAATATATCATTCAAACATTACACAGGGGATTCGCCAAGCATGCGTATCCCTTTTTTTATTTAATTAAACTATGGAAGACAAACGATTAACCCTGGCCATTCAGAAAAGTGGCCGATTGAGCGAAGGCTCAATAAACCTGTTGAAGAAATGTGGCATCAAGATTCAAAATGGCAACAACCACCTGAAGGCCAACACCTCCGGCTTCCCCCTCGAGATCATATTTCTTCGTGATGATGACATACCGCAATATGTGGCCGACGGGGTGGCTGATGCTGGCATTCTCGGCTATAATGAGGTGCTGGAGAAAGACTGCAAGGTAAATACTGTCTACAACCTTGGCTTTTCGCGCTGCCGCATCTCAGTAGCCGTTCCGCGCAACGTCGACTATCCCGGGCGTGAATTTCTCGCAGGCAAACGTATTGCCACCTCTTATCCGGGTATACTAGAAAAGTACTTGGCCCAACACAAGCTTTCAGCCGAAATACACCCTATCAGTGGATCTGTCGAGGTAACACCAGCGCTCGGACTTGCAGATGCCATCTTCGAAATTGTAAGTTCCGGCGGAACACTGATCAGCAATGGACTCAAGGAAGTTGAGATCGTCATGCAAAGTGAAGCCGTTCTCATTACCAACCAGAATATGTCGGAAGAAAAATCTGCCCTGCTCGATAAATTGCTGTTCCGCATCCAATCGGTACAAGCTGCAGAAAATAACAAATACATTCTGCTCAACGCACCAAACGATAAAATTGACCTTATCGCTTCCATGATACCCGGAATGAAAAGCCCGACCATCCTGCCCTTAACCATGGAAGGCTGGTCCTCACTTCACTCCGTAATCAGCGAAACCGATTTCTGGCAGGTCATCGACAACCTGAAAGAAGCCGGCGCACAAGGCATATTGGTCATCCCGATCGAAAAAATGGTTTTGTAAGAAAGTTGAATCGTTGAATCGTTGCGGTGTTGAATCGTTGCGGTGTTGAACAATAGTAGGGACAGGGCTGGACCTGTCCTTGGAGTTTGGGACAGGGCTGGACCTGTCCGCATTAATTATCAGACAATGAACCGAGCCATGACGATGTTATTGACACACAAGAGCATGATTAAAATATTTTTCCTTTTTTTTGACTTTTCGACATTCAGACATTCAGACATTCAGACAATTTTAACCACATGAAATACCCATGACAAACGCTTTGACACACAGACGCATGATTGTTTTTCATGGGGGTCAAAGGTCGAAGGTCGAAGGTCAAAGGGAA
>SKYG01000373.1 GCA_007128045.1 Bacteroidales bacterium
AGAAGTGCAGGGATCGCTGTTGGCCAGAATCCCGGAAAGACATCTTTTAACCCCCTATTAATATACAGCTCTAATGGTTTGGGCAAGACCCATCTGGCTCATGCCATCGGTATTGAAGTTAAAGCACACTTTCCTGAGAAAACGGTATTATATGTTTCATCAGAGCAGTTTACCAACCAATTTATAGACTCTGTGCGCAACAACAACCAAAACGACTTCATCCACTTCTACCAGATGATCGATGTGTTGATTGTTGATGATATCCATTGCCTGGCTGGAAAAGAAAAAACCCAGGATGTGTTTTTTCATATTTTCAATCATTTGCATCAGAATGGCAAACAGATTGTCATCACGAGTGATATGCCGCCTGTAGAAATGAAGGGTATAGAGCCCCGGCTGCTATCCCGTTTTAAGTGGGGATTGTCGGCCGACTTGCAGGTTCCTGATTATGAAACCCGTATAGCTATACTGCAAAGGAAGATGTATAACGACGGCATGGAAATACCCCATGACGTAGTAGACCTGATTGCTTCCAGTATCACTACCAATGTCAGGGAAATGGAAGGTGCCTTGATTTCTATCCTGGCACAATCATCCATGAACAGAAAGGAGATCACCCCATCACTCGCTGCTAAGGTAATAGAGAAGTTTGTCAGGAGTACGCCAAAAGAAATTACCGTAGAGTTTATCCAAAAGCTGGTTTGCGAATACTTCGATATACCACTTGAAAAAATGCATTCGAAAACCAGAAAGAGGGAAATTGTTCAAGCCCGCCAGCTGGCCATGTATTTTTCAAAGAATTTCACCAAATCATCACTGGCAACCATTGGCAATAAGTGTGGCAACAAAGACCACGCTACGGTTCTTCACGCCTGCAAAACTGTAAAAAACCTTTTCGATACGGATAAAGGCTTTAAAAAATATGTTGATGAACTGGAGAATATGATCAAGGTGAAGATCTGAACCATTTGTCAATATCTGTATTTATGCAGTATCATGTATTGCGGGTAGTTTATAATCATAATCGGTTTTATGGAACATGTTTTAATGGTGTGTCTGGGCAATATATGCCGGTCGCCCTTGGCTGAAGGCATCTTAAGAAAGAAGTTTAACACATTGGGAATTAAAGGTGAAGTTGATTCGGCCGGAACCGGAGCCTATCATGCAGGAGAAAGGCCGGATGTAAGGTCTCAGGAAATTGCCAACAGGCATGGTATCGACATCAGCCGCCAAAGAGCACGAAAATTTATCAGGGAGGATTTTGACCGGTTTGATGCCATCTATGCTATGGACAGGTCTAACTACTCAGATATAATCAGCCTGGCAAGAAACAAGCAGGATATGGAGAAAGTACATCTGATCCTCAATACTGTATACCCAGGTGAGAACCGGCAAATACCTGATCCATATTATGGAGGCAGGGATGGTTTTCTCAATGTATACAATATGCTGGACGCGGCATGTGATGTCATTGCCAATGACATACTCCGGAGAAAGTCTGGTTCAACATCATGAAGCATCCAATGAATGGGCTGCCCGACCATAGCGTTCTAATGCGTGCCAGAGAGGTCATTGCGCCTTATATACATAATACCGCGGTACATACTTGCCAGACCATTAATAAAATCACTGGTGCTACCCTCTTTTTCAAGTGTGAGAACTTTCAAAAAGCCGGAGCTTTTAAATTCAGGGGAGCTACAAATGCTCTTTTATCGCTACAAACGCAGGCACTGATATCTGGTGTTGCTACTCATTCATCAGGCAATCATGCACAAGCTCTGGCATTGGCTGCCAATATACAGGGTGTCAAAGCCTATATTGTAATGCCATCCAATGCCCCAAAAATCAAAATAGATGCTGTGTTATCCTATGGTGGAGCAATTACCTTTTGTGAGCCTACCTTGGAAGCCAGAGAGTCAACATTGGCAGGTATTATTGAACAGACCGGAGCACATGAAATTCATCCATATAATGATTACCGGATAATTGCCGGTCAGGCAACAGCAGCAGCTGAATTAACAGAATCTTGCGGACATCTGGATGCGATTATCTCACCTGTTGGCGGCGGCGGGTTACTCAGTGGTACCATACTCAGCACGCGATACTTCTCTCCCAATACGAAGGTATTCGGGGCTGAACCCCTTATGGCAAATGATGCCTGGCAGTCATTTCAAAAAAAGACTTTTGTGCCATCAACAAACCCTGTAACAATCGCTGATGGCTTGCGTACATCTCTTGGAAGTCTTACCTTTCCGATAATTATGGATGGCGTACATGACATACTGACCGCCACTGAAGAACATATCATCGGTGCGATGAGACTGATATGGGAACGGATGAAGATCATCATTGAACCCAGTGCAGCCGTGCCACTTGCTGCCATCATGGAAAATAAAGGTCTTTTTGCCGGGAAAAGCATAGGCGTCATCCTTTCAGGAGGAAATGTGGATTTTACACAGTTGCCCTGGCAGTGATATCAACATGAGCCGAAAACTTATTGATTGAAAATACCCCTAACGCACAATGCCTGTCATGGAATACGGAAAGCTATATCTGATACCCTCAAGTCTCGGCAGTGAAGGCACAGAGCATATCTGGCCTTCAGGAAACCTCTCGCGAATAGAACATATACGCCACTTCATTGTGGAGAGTGTACGATCTGCCAGGCGCTTCTTACGTCAGGCAGGCTATCATTGGTCTTTCGATGAGGTTCACTTTTATGTGCTGAACAAACATACTACCGGGATGGAATCAGGAGAATTTCTTGAAGCAGCAAAAAGGGGACTGGATATTGGTTTGCTTTCGGAGGCTGGCGTACCTTGTATTGCTGATCCAGGGCAGACCATAGTAAGACAGGCGCATCATATGGGCATTCGTGTTGTTCCACTTATCGGCGCTAGTTCAATTCTACTGGGACTAATGGCCTCCGGCTTTAATGGGCAACATTTTGTTTTTCATGGCTACCTGCCGATCCAAAAAAAGGACAGGATGCAAAAGATCAAAGAAATAGAGAAGGCTGCCCGCCTGAACGATCAGACACAGATATTTATGGAGACACCCTTCAGAAACAATCAACTGATCGCCGACCTGCTATCAATATGTTCGGCAGACACCAGGCTTTGCATGGCATGTGACCTAACGCTTCCAACAGAGTTTATCCGTACCTATTCAATAAAAGAGTGGAAAAAAAATATGCCCGACCTGCATAAGCGACCGGGCATATTTCTGCTCTATCAATAGCAATGATCATCGTGGGCTTTTCTTTGGCCATCTCTTGTATAAGACGATCGCACTCCAGATTATTAATGGGATGCTAAGGATTTGTCCCATATTCAATGCCATGCTGGCCTCAAAGGCCGACTGGTCTTCTTTTATAAACTCGACCAGCAACCTGACCGTAAACATGCAAAAGGCAAAGATCCCGGTAATAAAACCGACTGGTAGCATATGTATCTTTTTAATATATAGCCATCCCAAAGAGATAAATAATAGCAGATAAGGGATGCCTTCGTATAGTTGTGTAGGATGCTTTGGTAGGGTTTCGCCTCTGGCCTCAAAAATAAATCCCCAGGGCAACGATGTTTCAACACCATAAATTTCGGAGTTCATCAGGTTCCCCATACGTATAAAAAATGCACCCAGCGATATGGGAATAACCAGACGGTCGAGCAACCACCAGAATGACTGGGTGCTGATCTTTTTTTGATAATAATACAAGGCAATGAGGATACCGATTACGCCTCCGTGGCTGGCCAGCCCGCCCTGCCAGATCATCAATATCTCAACAGGGTTATTCCAATAATAAGAAAAGTCGTAAAAGAAACAATGGCCCAGCCGTGCCCCCACTATACTTCCAACTGCCATATAAACCAGCAATTTATCGACATGGACAAGGGGAATTCCTTCCTTTTTGAACATTCTGTAAATGATCTCATAGCCAAAATAAAAGGATAAGGCCCAGAAAAGACCATACCATCTGATCGCAAAGCTTCCCAGCCTGAAAATTTCAGGGCTTGCATCCCAACTGATCTGTAATAGTGTCATGTTTATCTGTTTTTAAATCAATTGATTGACAGCCGACAGTTATTAGTCCTTCGACAGATATGCCCTTATCTTGCTCATGCAAACAGGCAATATGTGTCTTAAGACGCATTTATAGTGGAGAACGCTACAACTGTATATTATTGTGCATCAATAAGTTCAACCTCAAATACCAGGGTTGAGTAAGGAGGTATGACCTGACCGGCTCCACGTTCTCCATATCCAAGCCTGGATGGAATAACCAATGTAGCTTTGCCACCGACATTCATCATGCTGATGCCTTCGTCCCAACCAGGAATAACCTGTCCTGATCCAACCACAAAATCCAACGGCGTTCCACGCTCAATAGAGGAGTCAAAGACAGTGCCATCTAGCAACTTGCCTTCATAATGAACAGACACTGTTTGGCCTTGCTGCACCTTGGGACCATCGCCCTTTTCGCGTTCAATATAATACAGACCACTAGGTAGTGGCTGAGCAGTAATGTCTTCATCCAACAAAAACTGATCAAGAATTCCATCTTCATCCAGAGCCCGTTGCTCATTGATCTTCATTTGTTCTTCCGCCAACCTTTCCTGCTCCAGCATAAAGCCATCTTCGTCCATTACCTTATTAAGCTTGACATCGAAATACAGTTGGTCTCCGCTATTAATAAAATATGGCAATTCAGGCACACCAACAGTGTTGAAAAAGAACTGTTCCGCATCAACGATAAACGTAGCACTGTCGCCAACCGCCATCATGGCCAGACCTTCGTAAATATCTCCCGGGTACTGAGGCTCAGACAATTCAAGATACATGGGCATACCACTGCTGCGTGAGTCGAAAATAACGCTGTCTTTCAGCCTGTAAACCATATCCATACTTAGAATCAGGTCAAGTTCTGCTTTTTCATTACCACTCTGATAATGAAATTTGTATTTTAAGCCACTATCGGCCGTAGAAAATCCACGGTCCTCACCACTGCATGCAGAAATGAAGCCAATAATCAATACCCAGGTAAACAATTTCAGATTTTTCATGTGTTTGATAATTTTTAATTTAATGATGCAATTCAACATCCAGCTCTCAGGCAGGTGTTTATAATGCAGTTTTGATGGTTAAATAGGTTAATTAGAGAATTAAAT
>SKYG01000140.1 GCA_007128045.1 Bacteroidales bacterium
CAATACCAGGGTCGGGATAGAAAATATCAGCATTTCCTTCCCCGGAACAATAGTGATAGAAGGTCTTTTTTTGGAGGACCAGCAACATGATACACTTTTGTACGCTGGTAAAGTGAGGGTGAATATGGCTTTCCGTAATCTGCTTAATAACAGAATCCATATAAGTTCCTTCGTGCTGGAAGAGGCCATCGTCAATCTTAAGCGTGCTGAAGGTGATTCATTGTTTAACTATCATTTTCTATTGACAGCCTTTGGAGATACCACCCAACAAGCAGTTACTCCACGCGACACAAACAAGAAATGGGACTTCGCCATTGATAGAATTGGCCTGAAAACTATCTGTTTTAATTTTGCTGATGGGTATGGGGGAACATATGCGGATGTCAATATAGCGCTACTGAGGCTTAAAACAGACAAGATCGACCTGGCCCACTCAGTATATGACGTCGATGGCTTGTTTGTTGATGGTCTTAATGCCAATATATTGATAACAAAGAATGACGAACCATCCCATCAAAAGCCAGAACGTGCGTTACCGAACATAACTGCAAATAAGATTCAGATACATGATGCACGTATTGGTTTCGGGGATTCAATAATCAAACAATCAGCGCTGGCCGTTATTACCCAGCTGGATTTGCAGAATGCTGTGCTCGATCTGGAAAAAGAAATGATAGCATTAAATAAGGTCTCCTTGTCGAATAGCGGCATTGCATACTATACCAGCAACAATAACGGGTCAAATGATACAAGGACCTCAGCGGGCCAGGCCACAGAAAATACCAGCAACTGGAGCGTTTTGGTGAACCATGTCAACCTGAAAGACAATTGCATTACATACAGCGTTGCCAACAAACCCCGGCTAACAAATGCGTTTGATGTTCATCATATGAAATTTAAACAGGTAACTCTGGCCGCTACAGATTTGTATTATTCAGCGCTAAAAACAAGCATTACAGTAAAAGAATTCACGGCGGTAGATCAACACAATTTCTCGATCACCCATTTCGAAACCGTTTTCAGCATGAATCCACATTCCATTAAGCTGAACAGGCTTAAGCTCAGAACCCCCCATTCATTGTTGGATGCTGATATGGCCATACACTTCTCCTCTTTGTCTTCATTAAAAGATTCTCTGCCAACCATGAAAATGAATCTCGAGATGAGACATGTGCGTGTCAGAACCTCAGACATCTTGTATTTTAATAAACAACTTGAAAAGCAGGAATTTTTTCAGCATGCCAAGAACATTACCAGCATGTCGGGCAAGGTGACCGGATCATTGAACAACCTGACAGGCAAAACCCTGGTGATCAAAACGGGAACGAATACCATATTTGAAACCGACTTTGTCATTACCGGATTGCCGGAGGTCAAAACAGCGGTCTACAGTTTTCCCAATTTGAAAGCAACATCAGGGAAAACAGATATAGACATGATGGCTGGATCACATGTGCCGGAAAGTATCGCCATCCCGGAATCTTTAAGCGTGGATGTTGTTTTTCAGGGAACGATAAAAGACTTTGAGTCAGCAGTGGCATTAACCAGCAGCTTTGGTTCAGCACAACTTGCGGCAACTATTGATGAAAACGAGAATTTCAGCAGCAAAGCCACTGTTGCCGGTTTCAACCTGGGCCTCCTGCTCAAAGATACTTTGATGTATGGCCCGGTATCATTCATTGCAGAAGTAACCGGGGTGGGCCTGGACAAAAATACGGTAATGGCAGCAGTTCATGCAGAGGTGTCGGAATTTTACCTGAATCAGTACAACTACCAAAACCTGGATATTGATGGGTTTATCTCCGGACGTGAATTTGAAGGAAAGGTACAATTAGATGATGAATATGCTGCATTTGACTTTGATGGCAAAGTAGACTTAAACCCAGGCCAGGAGCAATATGCATTTCTTCTGAATGTTCATGGGGCGAACCTTCAACAACTTAACTTCTCAAAGGAGGACATCAGGCTAGGTTTTATAGCTTCGGCCGATTTAAGCGGGGATGATATACATTCGCTGAATGGCCAGGCCGGGATTTCCAAAATAATTGTTTCAAAAGATGGTGATATATTTGTGCTTGATTCTCTGATGCTTGCCTCTATCAACGAACCGGGGAAGAGTGAAATGGTTCTCAGCAGCGCCTTGATTGGTATAACATATTCCGGCACAGTATCTCCGGCATCCATTAAAGGGGAACTGATGAATCATATGAATCGGTATTTTCCCTTTTCTGACAGCAGCCAGTTGCCAGGTGGGGGCGAACCATCCAATTTTAGTTTTGAGATTCAATTGCATAACCATCCAATACTGTCGCAAGTTCTTTTGCCGCAATTAAAAGAATTTGAGCCTGGCATCATCAGCGGAAGCTTTGATAGTGATAGCAGTGCTATGAAGTTGACTGCCACGATGAAGAGAATTGTTTATGGAACCACAGAAATCCATGACCTTGAGGTAGATGTTGGTTCAGATGCTGGAGAAATGAACTTCCGGTTATTCAGTAGTGCTATTTCAAATGCTCATATACAATTGGAAAACTTCCTGTTCGAGGGAGAGCTGGCAGATGACACCCTGGCTGCCAGGCTGTCATCAACCGGAGATGATCATGGAAAGAAAATTGCAATCCATTCGCATATCACCAGAGAAGCAGACAATTATAGGATCACTTTTGATCCCGAAGAGCTTTATTTGATGGTTGATCAGTGGAACATTGATGCAGACAACTATATTGCATTTGGCAAAGAAGGATTTTTGATCCACAGGCTATTTTTAGATAATGGAATAAGTGCGATCAATATCGCTTCTGTAAATGATCAGTTCAATGATGACCTGAACATTGAGATAAAAAATTTCAATCTGGGTGATGTTTCCAGGATCATAGAAAAAGACACCACATTTATAAGTGGCATATTGGATGGGAATGTACTGTTACAGCGGGTGAACGACAGTTATGGCATTGTTGCTGATGCTGTGATAAGCAACCTTATCATGCGAGGTACGCCCATCGGAGATGTTGCTTTCAGTGCGGCCAACCTGGCCTCCGGGAACTTTGATGTTGACGTCCGTTTAACGGGCTCAGAGAACAATATGACTGCCTACGGGCATTACATCGTTGATGGTGCCGCCCCTGCAATAAGCATCTATACGGACATTGAATCACTTTCCATGAAAACGATTGAAGCATTTTCAATGGGACATATTACAGAGGCCTCAGGGACGCTGACAGGTAATTTATTCATACAGGGAGCGGCAAATGCTCCAGAAATTACAGGAGAGCTGGTTTTTAGCGATGCCTTTCTAACACCAGCCGTATTGAATAACCGGCTGGAGTTAACCAATGAGACCGTTTATTTCAAACCCGATGGGTTCTATTTTGATGCGTTTACCCTGAAAGATGCTGAGCAGCATACCGCCGTTCTAGATGGTTCGGTAAAGATGAGGCAGTTTAAAGATTTTGTATTCTCGCTCACACTGGTGACAAAGGATTTTTTATTGTTTAACACCACTGCGAAGCACAACGAAAATTTATTCGGCCGCATGGTCATCGACAGCGATATTGGCATCCGCGGGCCAATGGCTCTCCCGGTGGTAAGCGGCAGAATACGGATGAAAGATGGATCAAATTTCACCTTCGCTGTTCCTGAAGACCGGCTCACCACCGACAGAGGAGAAGGGGTGATTGAATTTATAGACAAATTTGAGTTGCATCCCATATTGAGCAGAGGCGTCCAAAGGAGCATGCAGAATACTGGCTTTAAGGGTGTTGACCTCTCCGCCATCATTGAGGTAGACAAGGAAGCAACCCTCCGCCTGCTCATGGATCCCTCATCCAATGATTCACTGGTGGTAAAGGGAGAGGCAGCATTAAGTTTCGCTATCGACAGAAGTGGAAAAATGAGCCTTACCGGAGCCTATAACCTGGATGAGGGCAGTTATATGGTATCTCTTGAATCATTGGTAAGAAGGAGGTTTGATATTGTTCCGGGAAGTACGATTATTTGGAATGGAGACCCCCTGGATGCCATCATTTCCCTGAATGCCACTTATGAAGTTAGAGCCGCACCTTATGACCTGGTGGCGGGACAGATGTCGGGAATGAGCGATGCAGAAAGTGGTAGCTACAAGCAACGCTATCCATTTTGGGTGCTATTGAAATTGCGCGGAGCAATACTACGGCCAGTCATCGGATTCGAGATACAACTGCCCCCCGAGGACAGAGGTATCCTGGGAGGAGCCGTACACCAAAAGTTGGTCATGTTAAATGAAGATGCCTCAGCCTTGAATAAGCAGGTTTTTGCCCTGTTGGTATTGGGTCGTTTCGTTCAGGAAAATCCACTGCAGACAGAGTCTGGTGGAACGTCGACATTGCTGCGATCAACGGTGAGCAACTTCTTATCTGCCCAGCTAAACAGGTGGGGTTCGCAGTTTGTCCCTGGAGTGGAGTTGAACTTTGATATTCAGTCGTATAACGATTATCAATCAGGTGAGGCGCAAGGCAGAACACAGCTTGAACTTGGAATGAAAAAACAACTGTTCAATGAAAGGCTATCGGTAGAACTGGGAGGCTCTGTAGATGTTGAAGGGGAGATGGCAAAGCAGAACAATGCCAGCGATTTCACCAGTGATGTCACTGTAGAGTATAAACTAACCGAAGACGGTCGCTACCGCCTGAAAGCCTTTAGGCATAATCAATATGAAGGAGCCATAGATGGACAGTTGGTTGAAACGGGTGCCGGACTTGTTTTTGTGCGCAACTTCAATACTTGGAAGGAATTGTTTTCCAAGCCAAAACAATGAAAGTCAATAGTCGAAGGTCGAAAGTCGAAGGTCGAAAGTCAAAGGTCGAAGGAATAAATATAAACAGAAATGCTCCTGACAAACGTTTTGATATACACGGACATGATTATGGGCACTGGGTGATATCCCGAACATGCGTTCGGGACTTCGCTTCGCTCAGCTTTTTGGCTTTCGACTTTCGACCTTCGACTTTTGACAAAATTTTAAACATATGAACAGCGCAAACAGATACATATTGCTCATAGTTCTTTTTCTGGCAGCCTGCAGCGGCACAAAGCATTTACCAGAAGGGGAGACCTTATATGCCGGTGCTGACATCATGCTTGAATCGACACAAACAGTGCATAAGCGGAGCATAAAAAGAACGGCACAAC
>SKYG01000387.1 GCA_007128045.1 Bacteroidales bacterium
AAAAATATTTTCCACCCATTACAACTTTTTCGTTTACTTTTCGTCCCTTAATTGTTATATGTATACAGAGGCTTTCTTTTGCCTGTATTATGCTATTACCCTATAAAACTTTGTTTTTTTAACAAAATTTAGGATTTGTTTGCAGCCTTGTGCTGCGATAGGAATAATGCAGGTTAGGTCTTTGTTATTCCTGGGATAAATTGCTTATGCGAAAATCTATATTTGGTGTACTTGGCGGACTGATGATATTGCTGCTTCTCAGCGGGTGTATCCCCGATGATGAGCTGAGTACACCCGTAACTGTCAATCTGAACCTGGTAATGGGCACAAACTTGCCCGGGATAAACCATGTGGAGTTTTATAATACCGTTATCGCCGTGCAGCAAATCAAGTTTTACGGCATCCGGGAAGAGGGGAGTGATATCTTCTTTAGCTCCCAACCCACTGTACCTTTTGGTATTTATGCAATCAAAAAAAATCAACCGGCATCGAAGATCGATGTCTTTGATATTCCCCAAGGTGTGTATAACCAGATGCGATGGGAAATAAAAACCAAAGAGATAGATGATGATTATTACGAAGATTATTTTGATGATAAGCTGGAAGAATACATTGATGTTGATGACTTCGGAATTGTCATAGAAGGAAAATATAAAAGACTAAACGGTAGCGAAATATTGCTGTTTATTGCCATCGATCCCACAGAAATACTATTGATGGAGACTTTTAATACAGGTGGCAACAATCAGTTGTCGCTCATTTCAGGTAAAACCTATAACCTTATACTTGAGATAAATCCATACATAGCCATTCAAAATATTGAAAGAATCTTGCTTGAGAATGCCGACGCCGACGAAGAAGACGATATAGAATATATTGAAATATCTTCTGATGAGAATGAAGATCTGTATGAAAGAATATTATTCAGGTTAAAAAATACCGTTAAAGCCATTATTGAGGAACAGTAGGTTCATGACAAAGAGTTTTGATCTTTCAGAACAGGAATTGATCCGGGGCTGCCTCAATAATGACAGGAAAGCCCAGGAGCAACTCTACCGTAAATTTGCCGACGATATGTTTGTGGTTTGCCTTGCCTATGAATCAGACCTTGATGAAGCCAAAGATATTTTGCAGAACGGCTTTATCAAAGTGTTCCGAAGTCTGGATCAATACGACAACCTTGGCTTACTAAAAGGATGGATACGAAGGATCATGGTGAATACGGCCATAGACCATTACAGGAAAAAGAAGAAAAAAGATGATTTTGTCGATATAGATATTATTGTTGATGAGCGACAGGGATATGATTTTACTGAAAGCAAGGAAAATGTCAAGGAAATACTAACCCTGGTTGAACGTCTCCCTGACAGGGCCCGGCTGATTTTTAATCTTTTTGCCCTGGAAGGGTATTCGCATAAGGAAATAGCAACGCAGCTCAATATCGCTGAAGGCACTTCCAAATCCATGTACAGCAGGGAAAAAATGCTTTTACAGCAATGGCTCATTACATCATAAGAATACAATGGCATGAAAGAAAATGAACTCATAGACCTCTATCGCAGGCAAATGGCCAATAAAAAGGCAGCTGCCCCGGAAGGGCTATGGAATGATATTGCCAGAAAGCTCGTGGTGGAAGAAGCCTGGGCTGGTATCTCGGATCAACTGGACAAAGATACCCAAAAGAAAGGTTTCTGGTATGTTGGACGGCGTGCTGCTGCTGTTGCTGCCCTCATAAGCTTTGGAGCACTTAGCGTATGGTTGCTAAACCGCGATGTGTCTGAATCCCGCATGGCGGAGCAAACCGAAATCTCTGTGCCATCCCTGTCAGATTCCGAATCAACAGAGTCAGCAGATGAACAGCAACCCCTCTCCGGCGAAGCCCTTAGCCAATCACCTGTGTTGGCAGCATTGCCCGTCACCGTGGAATATGAACAGGCAGGTATACGATCCAATAAAGAAACTGAAGGTATCATCACACCGCAGCAAACCTCATCTGCCGTAGAACAATTTGCACCAGCCCTGCCAGGACTTACGGTAGCTCCCAAGCCTCTGCCTATACAAACTAGTACATATGGTGATGCATATTCCGTACTTCAGGCTGCTGGAAAAACACCCACACTTATTGACGTGGATGACCTGAATGTATTCGATGGCACCCTGGCCGATGCATCTTCCAACAACAAAAACCCTTTTAGCTCTTTTTCCCTGGGCATTACCACCGCCATCAAAAACACCTGGCTGATCAACAATGAAACTGTCGAAGGATTCAACCGCCTGAACCATAACCGTACCGATCTGAAGTTTTATCCCGATATCGGCATCAACCTGCACTACCAACATAACAGCCGCTGGGGACTCGAAACCGGATTGTTTTTCTCTTCATCCACCGGACAAGCCTACCGGCATTACATCCACGGGAAATACAGTCATAGAACCATCTCTCTCAACTACATGCAGTGGGAGCTTATGGCCAGCCATACAAGCGGTACCCGGATGTTCCGGAACCCTAATGCCGTTTCATTGAAAAGCGTGTTGGGCTTTTATGCCTCCGCAATGAATTCTGCCACCGAAATCATTGGAAACGATCAGTTTGATGTAAAGTCGCTGTATTCAGGTTTTGACTATGGAATTGTGATGGGCCAGTATTTGCAATGGAACCCGGCACGAAGAATTGTTTTTGCGCCCGGCATTCATGTGAAATGGGGGTTAACAGATATTTACCGGGGTGGAACCCACTTGCCCTTAAATTTCAGCAATACCTACAACCGAAGCATTGAATTCAGGCTGAACTTTTATTATTCACTGGGCCAATAGCGGCTGTTCTGGTTCCAGTTGATAGGTTCTCCAAGTTTCCACAAAAATATTTAACCCTTTTACAACCTCCGGTGTTAAATACTCGTCTTTAGAGAAAGCTTCTGTGAAAAACGGAAGGACAAATACATTACTCACTAAATTGACATTTGAAATTATGAGAAAGTTAATTTTTTTATTCCTCGCTTTTATACCCGTATTTTTCATCACTTCCTGTAAGGATGAACCTGTTTTAGAAAAGAATAAATCAGCGGTTCAGCTTGGTATCCGCACATTTAATGAGCCCACAGCAGACAAGGCAGTATTTGCTATAGAAATAGAGAAGTTCCTGCTCAACATCGACAAAATTGAATTTGAGCTGGATGATGACTGGGACGATCCTGAAGGTTGGGGTTACTTCGATGATGATGAGATTACCATTTACGGACCTTTTCTTGTTGATCTGATGTCGCCCGCAGCCTTCAACGGCCTTAACCTGGGAAATATATTTATTCCCAATGCTGTGTATGATGAAATAGAAGTGGATATTGACATCAGCAAGAACCAAAGTGTGCCGGAAATGTACAACAAATCAGTGTATATTACAGGTATCATCAACCAAATTCCATTCATTTTCTGGTACGATGATGACCTCGATTTTGAAATTGAGTTTGACGACGGCAGATACCTTGAGCTAAACGGTGAATCAGTGCAACTGATGATTGAATTCTATGTCCCCAGGCTAATCAATTCAATGATTGACGGTGGTATTTTTAATGCAGTGGATGGCAATGGCAATGGAATCATAGAGATATGGGAAGGTGACCCCGACGGCAACAGCGACCTGGCCGACGAGATCATCGATGCCATTGAAGATGCACTGGATGTGGAATTTGATGACGACGACGATGATGATGATGATGATGATGACGACGACGATGATTAATCACTTGACATCCATAAAGTTATATTGTTCTTAATGCCACCAAAGTCCTGCCCCGCTGCTTCGAATGAACAGCGGGGTTTTTTATTGTCACAAACAGACAATTGTTTTTCCCAATTTCTGGATTATGGGTTCCTACATATGATTTATTCCTGGTGGCATGCTGATCATGGAGGCATTCGCACCCAGGCAACTCAATTACGAAAGTGGCGGACCGAAAGACCCTGGCTTGCTGTACGCGCCTTCAACAATCGAAAATGACTTCGAAGGCCTCCGAATACATGAGAGCTATGAGCTGTTCATCGAACTAAACGAAGGTACTTTTCACCAGGGACTGGCCAGCGTGATGCGGTTAAGGGGTGTAAAAGGACAAGGATGTATATAGTTTAATCAGAAATGAACCGTCGTATTTTCCATGGATGCCAATGAACCGTAAAACACCCATTGCCCGGGTGAGATGGGGTAGATGGTTCTATAGCTGCCGCTACGTTTAAGAACCGGATTCGATCGGCCCCGAAAGAGGTCAAATGGTCCGTCAGACGCTAGATTTATCGTTGGTTTTCTGAAAGCAGGGGAAACTGCCTATACATGCGTAAAAGGGTGAGGGTTTCATCTTTCAGGCGGGTTTTTACGAAACTTTTTGTTTCTTCATCCATCAGTTCACCCAACCCACTTAGAATCCTTTTTTCATTGATCTGTTCTACCGCATCAATGCATTTCTGAAGGTAAGCATCAAGTGCCATGTTCATTCGTTTTTCAATGATATGCCTGTTTATGGGTGTTCTTTTTTGCATGAGGAAATGACAGTCGAACACATCACGGTTAATAATGATGTTCCTGTCCAGCATCGCACACAGCTTGTGGGAAAACATATCCGGCAATTGCATGACCCTGACTGGTATGCCCAGGTAGTTATTGATTTCATAGCGATCGTCAAAATCACGGTTTGAGATTTCTACCTTAAGATTCCGGGTATGTTGTCCGTAATCCAGTACGACGATGATACCATGATGCTTTTTTGCTTCATCCTTGATGTTTCCATATCGGGAAACTATATTTCTGATCCTTTCATAAACAAATTCCGTTTTACCGTTGTCGAGCAGGTTAAAATCCAGATCAACTGAAAAGCGGTTCAGGTCATGAAAAAGCATCAACGCAGTACCCCCTTTGAATCCCAGCTTATTTGCCAGATCCAGGTCTGCATATATATCCTTTAACAGTTGTACCAGGAAAAACTTATGCTTGTTAATATCTACCATGGTTAGTAAGTCTTACATCGATGCATTGATAATCATTTTATTATAAAAATTTGTTCGCTTTTTATGCTAGTACCCTATAAAACTTTGTTTTTTTAGCAAAATTTCGGATTTGTTTGCAGCCTTGTGCTGCGTTAGGAATAATTCAGGATAAGGACAGGATGCGTTTAA
>SKYG01000339.1 GCA_007128045.1 Bacteroidales bacterium
CACCATGATGGTCTCAATATCATGAAACCCATCATCGCGCTTTCTGAGCACCTGCAATCCGAGGTTTATCTTTGCGTTCGGAAAAACAATCATCTTAAAAATCCTCCCACTCGATGATCATTTTCCCTTCTTCCTGTTTTTTCAGGCGTTCCATTTCAAGTTGCTTCGCGGTTTTGGGTTTTTCTTCTTTCTGGCTTTCATCAGATTTTCCCAGGAAGCTGAATTCTGTTCGGAGGGCATCCAACAATGACTCCCTTTCCTGTCGGAGGTCATCTACAAGTTTTTGTCTGACACCGCGATGGTCGTAGGTGAAAACAGGGTTGTCGATATGTCCGCTGACTTTCAGAAACAGGGTAGTCCGTCCCAAACCATCGTCAATAATATCACCATATTGCTCCTGGGGGTTGCGTCGTTCTCTGTTTTTCCGTGCCAATATGTCAGACAACAAAATCTGCATATGGTATTCTATCTGGTTTTCAAATGAATGTTTGCCGGAAAGTTTCAGGTTTAACACGTTTGAGTTGATCTCCATATCAGGAATGGTGATCATGCGGTCTTTGATATGAATGTTGTTTTGCAGGGTAGAAAAGGTAATCCTGCTCAGGTCGTCAACCCTCAGAAACCGGCCCAACGCATTCATGGGTTCGTAATCTACAAGCACGCCATCTTCAATCACTATGTTGGCACTGGTTTGAAGGCTTTCCCAGTCAATTTGAAGGGAGGGTGACCATTGTGAGGAAAACTGAAACTCAGAGGTCATGATCCCAAAAATATGTTCATCGACGATGGCACTTTGGCCAAAATTGCCCATCTGATAAAAAAGCTGGTGCACATCTACGCGATGTAACTGCGTACGACTCACGATGGTTAGCCTGTCGGGCATGGTGCCGTCGATAGTACCTGAGGTATGGATGGTTCCATTCATTGATGAGAAGCTTACATGCTCAGCATTGAACCGTTTGTTGTTCAGGCTGATGTTGCCTGACAGGCCTGATGCCTCAAACCGCCGGAACCGCAAATGATCCGCTTTGGCAAAGAGGTTAAAGCTCAGCCGATCGGAAAACGATAGTTTATAATCGGCCCCATCATTCTCCGCATTTGTTTTCAACAGTTCATCAACGTCGATCATCTTCGAATACAGGCTGGCATCTATATGTATGGGTTCGTTCTCTAAAAGCAGATGGGGCAGTACATTACGAAAGTAACCACTAATGGCAAAGTCGCTATTGCCGATGTTTCCAAAAAATGTCTCAACCATCAGGTCGTTTTGTCTAAATACCAGGCTCCCCTGTATGCCATGGTATAGATGCGCGCTGTTTTTGATGGTGAACCCCAGGTTTTTTGCCGAAATGTTGCCTGATGCACGAGCATGTATGAGGTCTTGTCTGGTAAAGTTGTTTCTTTCACTCATAGCTCCCTGGAAGTTGATATCAAGCATCATACGGCCAGCGACACTGCTTACCGTGTTGAGCTGTAACAGGTTTTTTATGTCTGCTGCGTTCATATTGGCATACAGGTTCAGGGATATATCTGGCATCGTGAAGTTTTTCAGTAAGATGCTTCCCCTGATTGTTCCATCGTTCATGGCGGCCCTGACATGTTGAACAGAAAGGGCAGTTGTTTCAGGGTTGTTTTGTTCCCCGTTGTGGTATGTGCCTGTAAAACTTACCTCTTTGAGTCTTATGCCTGAGGCAGCGTGGTTCATCTCTCCCTGCTGCAGGGAGAAGGATGCGTCAATAGAAGGGTTCTCATTGCCGGTGAATGGCCCTGTGATGGTGGCTGTAAAGGCCAGCTCTCCTTTTGCCCGGTAGTCGGAGGTGTACTTTTTTACCTGGTCGGGCATGTCATCGAGCAGGTTTTGCAAGGTAAGGTTGTTCCCTTCAATACGTGTGTTAAAGTCCAATCCGTCATGTATCTTTTTCAGGCTGCCGGTAACAATGAATTCATGGTTGTGTATGGCGATATTTCCTTTATGGAATTGGTAGGTGGTGTTGTTGTTAACATCCAATGTCATGTCGATCTTTACAGGTTTTTCCCGGATGATGGCCATGCTGTCGAGCGTCACCTCCATGGCATGCATGTCGCCGGCTACCGACAATATATAGGAGGAGTTTTTGAACAGGCCCTTCAGTGATGCCTTTGAAATATCCAGTTGTATGTGGTGGTTATTTCTTTTGTCGGAGTAACTGGCTTGCATATTATTCAGCAGTATTCGCTGCAGGTCCAGATGAAAATTCTCCTGTGCAGATGAGGTGTCATGATCCCAGAATTCAAAATTGGCCTGACCCTGATCGTCGACAGTTGCTGTAACAAACCCTTTGTTTATGGTAAGCTGTTTTAGCGTGTAATTTTTTCGGATTATATCTATAATCCGGAACTGAAGATACAGTCTCTCTGCATGCAGCAAGGTGTCGGGTGCATTCGCTGTTGTGGTACCCATGATGGTAATGCCATTGAAAGTCAGCGAGGCCAGGGGGAAGCTTCTGAACACGTCGAGCCGGATATCTTCAACATATATTTCTGTTCGGAGATGATGATTCAGCGAGTCTATAAACAGCGATTTGATCTTGTCCTGGTAAACCCATCCCAGGATGAGAAGAATGACGGTGAGCAAGACAATAAATACCAGTCCTGAGATTGCGGCGAGCCTCAGGAATTCGACAACCATTGTTGTTTTTTCTCGTCTGGTTGAATCCATACGTTAATAACGCAAAAATCAGCCCAGCATTTTAAGGAAGTTCACTTCTTTTTCTGAAAGGAAGCGCCATTTGCCTCTGGGCAGGTCTTTTTTGGTCAGCCCGGCGAAGACCACGCGGTCCAGTTTTTCTACTCTATAGCCGAAATGTTCGAAGAGTCGTCTGACCACCCGGTTCTGGCCTGAGTGGATTTCGATGCCAATCTCTTTTTTATTGTTTGCCGTTCCGGCGAATTCAAGCTTGTCGGGCACTACCAAAGTTCCATCGAGCTGTATGCCTTTCATGATATCCAGCATATCGGCCTTGGTAAGGGCCTTGTCGATGTGTACGTGGTATAGCTTTTTTACGCCATGTTTTGGGTGTGTAAGCTTCTTGGTCAGCTCGCCATCGTTGGTAAACAGCAACACCCCGGTGGTGTTTCTGTCGAGCCGTCCTACTGGGTATATCCGTTCTTTGCAGGCACTCTTGATGAGGTCAAATACGGTTTTTCTTTCCTGGGGGTCGTCGGTGGTGGTGATAAAATCTTTGGGCTTGTTGAGCAGCAGGTACACTTTTTTCTCGTTATTGAGTCTCCGGTCGCCATATTTAACCACATCGCCGGGCATCACTTTTGTTCCCATCTCTGTAACCACAGTGCCATTTACGCTGATGGCTCCCGCGGAAATGAGTACGTCTGCTTCGCGACGGGAGCATACTCCTGCGTTGGCTACATACCGGTTTAACCGGATGCTTTCGTCGTAGGTTGCGTCAGATTTTCTATATGTGGTGGTTCCTGCCTTTTTCCTGGGATAAGGTTTCTGTGTTCTGCCCGCAGGCCGCCCGGCTCCGATCCTGACATCGGCGCCTTTTCTTACTCCGGGCCGCCCGGTTCGTGGCCTGTCGTCCTGTTCTGTTCTTGGTGCAGGCCGCCCGGTTCTGGGTTGGTCTTTTTTAAAGGGTCTTCCTGAAGTTCGTCCTGATTTGGCCTGACCTGCGCGGGCTCCTTTTCTGTTGCCGGCAGCTGGTTGTTTTTTTTGCATTGGATGCATGTTTGATTATGAGTCACTTAGTAGCTACGGCGCCTGATTCTGCCGGTTTAGACCTGACAAAAAAAGGCGCTGAAAGCGCCTTTGGAAAAGCAAAGCTATATGTTGGTTACCGGGTTACCGTATTTAATTTTTCAAAGGCTTTGTTCACTTTCTCCAATAGTTCATCAAATAATGTCCGGTAGTATGATTTAAGTTTCTTCTTACCGTCTTTCACTTCAGGGTTGTTTACCTTGTTGATCAGCTCTTCGCGATACGCTACCATCTCATTGATGAGGCTTTCCAGCTCATCATTATTTTCAGTTCCTCTGGTATATTGATGCAGAAGGCAGATGCCTATCACTTCATCGACCAGGTAATTGATGTCTTTCTTTAAGTTCTTAATGCTTGCCATTGTAGTTATTTCTTAAAAGTCTATAATCTCAATATCGTAAATCAGCACGGAGTTCATTGGAATGCCCATATAATAAGAATTCTCTCCGTATCCCAAACCAGAGGGGACGATAATAATGCCGTTACTCCCTTTGCTGAACAGCGGTAGCCCGTATCTGAATCCGGGCGGGTCGGGGAATTGCATGTTAATCATTTTAGATCTTGGTCCCTCAAAAACCTTGCCATTTATCAGCCTTCCGGTTAAGTTTAACCTGACACTTGAGTTGGCTTTGGGCAATACGCCACTTCCTTCATTTTCAATATAGTAGAATACCCCTGATTCATGCTCGATGGCATCGATATCATTTTCTTTGATGTAATCAAGTATCTTTGCCCTGTCTTTTTCTGCAATTCTTTCGGGATCATCTTTACCACATGATCCTGCGAGAAGCAGGATAAACAGGTACAATAAGCCGGTTAAACGGATGTGGTATATAGCCATGACATAGTTCCCTTGAAATTCCCTGCAAATTTACAAAAAAAATCGCAGCTTATTCAATCAACGTTGTCATGTAGAAAAGAATTGTTCGACTTTATCTGTATTTTTTTTTCGTCATCTTCATGCAATGAATATCTTGATACCTGCGATTCATCGCTGGCGGGTACCTTACTCAGCAGCACGTTTCTTCTGACAAAAGCCGGTTGCTTTTCCAGGTCGTTCAGGCCTTCAGGGCTTTTGATTTTAACACTTAGCTCTCTTAGCCGTTGTTCCCTGTCTCTTATCTTTTGTTGCAGCTCCTCTTCTGATACAGGATTTGAAAATGGACCAACCTGGCCCAGTGCCTGTTTAAAGGGGCTGGAATCTTGATGCCGTGACTCATCTGGTTTGGCAGTAGATTTGATATTACCAACGGGCTCAAAGTCCAGTGTATGCCTGATGATTTCTTTTTTGGGCTTGACCTGGTCTTCCTTTTGTTGTTGATTCTCCTTTCTGGTGGTAAATGTCATGCCATCAACCTCATGTGACTGGCCGGCAACCTTTTGC
>SKYG01000177.1 GCA_007128045.1 Bacteroidales bacterium
GAGGAATACAAGCGGAGAATAGATTTCAAATTTCAAGAATAAAACGATCACGTAACAAATCAACAAGATGTTACATCCCAACCACCAATTTTGTGACAAACGTATTGACCCTGACCGCATAGACCCCTTTGCCACCCAGCTTCCAAACCGGTATATGAAGCTGATCTGTTATTCCTGATGCAGAATATACTGTTTGGCCGGTTATATTAACAATATCGATCTGAACGGGTATTGATCCAACCTTAATGGTAACATAATCGCGTGCAGGGTTCGGAAAGATGTCAATTTGGCTGCCCGGCAAATCCGGGATTCCCGTTGCGTATGGATTCACAGTAATGGTTCGGGAAACATCATGCGCCGCATTGTAGGTATCATCACCACCTTGAGAGGCGGTAATCACAGCAGTACCTTCTCCAATAATTTGAATATGGCCATCCACAATGATGGCTACATCCGGATTTGAACTGTTTAAAGAAACAGGCAATCCTGAATTTGAGGTGACCTCAGGAACGATGTTCCCATCGTGCATATTTACTTCCGGCAGATTTATAAATGTAATCGTCTGATTCATTTTTACAGATGCATCATATGCATCAATGGCATCCATGATTTGCTGAGGGGTTCCGTAAAAGACCAAATATTCCTGGCGGTATGCCTCATAAATACCTTCAGGCAAACGGTCGCGGTTGATCATCCCCAGAGAATAATTTCTAAACCCCATCCACGACATGGAAGGGATACGGTACGGCTGGTCATTCCAGAATGTTTCTGTTACCCTGTTATCTGTATAATATACTGAACCATCAGAATCTATGACACCAATCAGCGAAAAACGGTTGATCTCTGTATCAGGCTGGTAAAACCCGATCGCTTGTCCGCTATTCAAATCAGCCGACTCAGCCACAATGAATACTTGTTTGTATTGTGTACTGTTGCGACGCATTATGCTTTCACGGCTGGTAATTTCCCAGGTGCCATTATTTCGTTGAATGTGCCGGTACATGGGTTCCCATATAGCCACATCGTTGCGGATACTCCATGAGGTTGTCAAAAAATTCATGTCTTTGTCAGTACCTCTGAACACCCCCTTGGGGTACTGAACAGAGATGTCTTCAATGATCTCGTCTTCGTCCCACATGAGCGTTCCGGCCCTGAATTGATTGATGCAATGCCCGGGTGAGCGGATAAAGCGATATTCAAAATAATGCCTGATGGCAGGCGTGGCTATCCCGTTCTTACCCATATAATTTTCATAGGTACCATAATAGTCGAACTCACTGTACAACTCAGCCTCCTGTTTGGTGTAAGTAACTCCGTTGATCACCACCTCAAGGTCTTCTTCGTACAATCCGTCCTCATCGCTTGCCCCAGGGGCTCCACCATGCTTGTATATTTCATCATATCCATCGTCACAAATATTTTCCCAGCGCGTGAAATCATATTTGTTGTCAGCACGCCATAAGGTACAACCCCGCGGCCCTACCACCATTTTGCCTGTTGTTTTTTCGATACTGCATTCCGTACCACAAGGTTCGTTAAACCCTGCCTGGGTCGGGTTATACACATTGCCATGCGCCTTGCTACGGATCGATGACTGCCCCATACGTCCATACGACAAAGACCTAATACCCATAATATTTCCTATGCCGGGTATGGATACCATACTGATTGAACCCCCACCGTACGCGTTGATGCCGAAGGTAAATACCCCCGACTGAATGGTATCGGTGGTTTCCTGGCCTTTATGGTTTTCAGATATGATACGAAACGGCAGTTGGCCTGAAAGAGGATAGGATAATCCCAAGGCGAAAAGCAATAGAAGAATCTTTATATGATGATTCGTTTGCATATCAATTGAAGTTTGTATTATTTTCCTTTTTCCAGCTCCTGGATCAGCCACTTGGCAAATCCCAGGTAAGAATATGGGTCAGATTCAGGACCAACGGGCCTTTGTGAGCCACAGCCATGGGGAAAAGCATTCAGATAATAATACATGTTTTGATGATGTTTGGGCAGTCCTCTATCCCAAAAGCTATGCAGCCAGTCTCTTTCCAGAAAGTCGACGTATGTATCGCAATCTTTATACTGGAAGGGACCGTAATAAAAGATATAATCCATCCCTTGTTCCAGAGCCCATTTGGCGCCCCTTGCCACTTCTTCAGGATCAGAGATGGCGCTTCCCAATGGCCAGTAGCGATTAAACTGATGAGACTCATAACATATGCCATCCATGGTGCTGATGATTGCTCTCGCCTCAGGGTCGTCAAGAAAAACGGCAGGATGCAGGATCATCTGTATCAGCTTGTAATTGTCATGTTTTATCAACCCAAGGGCATGGGCATCCCTGAATACCTTTCGTTGATCATCGACATCCCGTTGAAAGAGAATCCTGGGGTCGCCGGCAATTGGACCCGTATCTCCGTTGACAGGATCATACAGCCAGCCTTCCCGGCAAATGATTATATGCTTGACGATCGTACCTGCTTGTTCGTGGTCTCGGATGGTCCTGACCAGTCTGTTTGTCTCTGGATTGGTATCGACCCAGTCGCCTCCCTGTTGATGGATATAATGCTCAAAAAAACGCTGATTGGTCTGAAAGACCCCATTATAGCCCTTTACCACATCCATATGCAGGGCTGTATAATCATCAGCTTTCAGCATCGCATCATAATTCCCGATACCTGGTTTCCAATGGGCAACCCTTCCACCCCCTGTCATTTCGTGTGCATTGTCGCGTGGCCAGGGACGAATACCAACTTTAGAACGACTCTCTTGTGCCACCAGTGTATTGGCTGCGAGAACAAAGATCAACATCATAAATTTGTACATAGTCTGGGTTTTTTTAATATCAAGTTGAACGATTTTTCAAAAATAAACACAATCTCTATGATTTCCTTGTTGCATTGTCCCAAATAGTTTCAAATGCATCCCAAACAATGAAAGCCAATTTGTTGACATGATGCTGCCGCTACTCGTCCAGAAAAAATTCATCCTGAAAGAATACGGACTTTGATTATCCACTTATTGATCCTGAATCAGAAGCACTTTCTGTACATTAACAACACCGTCTATATCCGACACCAGATGAAAGAAATAAAACCCAGAGGATAGCGATAGTGGAAGTCGCACACTGCCAGGCAATTGTATCGATTTGACAAGCGATCCCCTGATGTCATACACATACAAGCCAAATGGCGCATCATGCTCTATCTGTACCCAATGTTTTGCGGGATTGGGGTATAACAAAAAGCGCCCTTCGTTCCATGGTGCCTGAGGTAACCCTGTCTCAAAGAATTCATCTCCAGGTTGCATGGATGAGGCCCTTACCCTGACCACCTCATCGCCTTCAGGGATATCGACCAAAAAAGTAACGCCATAGCTGCCATCTACTGATTGCCAGGTATTATACCAGGCATCGCTTTGGTTGCCACCGTATGTTTTTTCGTATCCGCTGTCAGTCAACACATATGCCCATAAACCTTGCAGGCTGGAGAATCCGCCTATCTTAACGGCCACGCGATTACAGCCCCCGCTGATATCAAAATCAACCACATTTTCCGAAGCCCTTATCTGAATGGGATGGGTTGCCTCAACTACCCCGGTCCTTGCATAAACCCCAAGATTGTTCCAGCACTCGTATTCCTTTTCTGCAAAGCGTTCATCAGTCGTTCCGTCCCCTCCGGTGATTAGCATCAGGGTGAAACGGATACTACTTCCCTTCTCAATAGATGTGAAGTTTTTGGCAGGAATCACTGCCAGGGTGCGATGATAGTTGTTCACAGCCCCTGATGCAAAAGCATAAGCTGCCGGCGATACCTCCTCCCCATTGATATTGGCTTCCCATTCTGTAACAATCATGGCGGGATTTCCACTCCGGTCGCTGATTGTCAAATCCGGCTCACCCCCATAATTGGTTGCCTTAAACATCGAGAAGAAAAAAGGATTGTGCATGTGACCCCCATGGGTGTGAATGGTTCCAGGGCCTGCGTTTGTAAGGCTTCCAAGCTGCGTGTTTCCATCAGCCGCCATATAGGCAAAGTTCCTAAACACCATAGGATTTCCAACGTCGAAGCGCATAAAATTGATAGGGACATCAGCCGATGCAGAGAGCTGAACATCATCTTCGAAATGCAGTTCAACCTCACAAAATACCCTTGTATGATCAGAATTGGCAAATTGAAATATATGACCATTTCCGCGTACTTTTCCATCTTGCGACTCTAAATCAAGCTTGTATTCAATCAGGCCGGGCCCTGTTTCGATCATTTCATAAAAGTTCGATCTCAGCAATACCTCGGTACCAGTTTGGTCGACGTACCTGAGAAAGCTTGTCGCAGAAGCACTTGCAGATCTGCCTTTGACATCGTTGGGATGCGGACGGAAATCGGTGATAATGAAAGGATCCTGCCGGGTAGAATGGGTTTCATGCCTGTTAACACTTACCTGAAAAATTCCGGGCGACGCATGGCTGTTTGCTTCCAGAGAGTTTAAGTAGATCAGGTCGCGATGTGTAAGCTGATTGAAAAGCGTATGTGCACGCAACGTCTTGCTCGACCCCGATGGCAACTCCAAAGGAAAAATCATATGTGCCCCGGGTCGTTCACCCAAAGAAGATTTTTCCGGATAGTTCAGGTAAAACTGCACATGCAGAGGCAAAGGCATTTTCTGGCTATCGGTAACAATACCTCCGGCAATCCCCCCCCAATTGTCGACCTGATCAATATAAATGCGTCGGTTACGAACGTCATTCTGTATGGTCAGCCGGCTTCCGCCTACATATCCCGGGGAAGGATTGGGCGTGGGAGTACCCCTCCCTCCGATGCGATAGGTCCCGGCGCGCCGAAAGTATGACAGAAAAACGCCATAGTGTAGGTCAAATATGAAGTTATCGGCAGACAAAGGATAGATGATCGATCTGTAACGATCTTCGACTTCCTGATGATCTTCTCCGAAAAGGATTGCAGCACCTACCTCATGAATGTCATCAGGCGCCCACGACGAATCGACTGTGCGTTCAACCATCACACGATGTCCATCTGATGACAAAAAACTATGTTGCTCAGGAACTGTCGGACAAACGATCAGGGCGGTTTGCTCAGCGATGATGGGCTCCGCAGATGGTTCAACTGCCGGAA
>SKYG01000200.1 GCA_007128045.1 Bacteroidales bacterium
GCACGCCGCCATATTAATAAAAGATGAAGACGCTGCCAGCCGGCTTGGAACAGAAGTACCCGGCCTCATACATGACGAAGAGAGAAAGCAACGGCTAACAGAAAACATCGCAGAACTGACATTTCGTGATGCGGCAGAAGCGATTGCTGACATCGCTTTAGGAATGGTGAATGGGGAATTGTGAATGGTGAATTGAGAATTGAGAATTGTGAATTGTGAATGGGGAATTATGAATTGTGAATTGTGAATGGAGAATTTTGACCAAATACGTAGTATGTATTTCCTTGGTATCGGGGGAATTGGCATGAGTGCACTGGCCAGGTATTTTCACAGCCGGGGTGTGCGCGTATGTGGATATGACAGAATTCCAACCTCTTTAACGGATAGTTTACAGCAAGAAGGGATGGAGATTCACTTTACGGAGGATAGACAGTTAATACCCGACGACACAGAGCTCGTCGTATATACTCCGGCTATTCCGGTCAATAGCTTATTGTTTGCCCATCTGGCGGGCACCCATATTCCCATGAAGAAGAGGGCGGAAATTATTGGCATGATAGGAGCAGGCTTGCCAACCATAGCCATTGCAGGCACACATGGCAAGACAACGATCTGTTGCATGCTGGCCCACATTTTTATGGTAGCCAATATGCCGTTCGAAGGTCTGATGGGTGGCATCGCCACCAACTACAACACCAACTACCTCAGCATTGCCGGTGCCCGCTGGATGCTGGTAGAAGCTGATGAATACGACCGGTCTTTCCTTCATTTGAACCCGGAAATGGCCCTGATCACTTCTATAGATGCCGATCACCTTGACATCTATGGATCTGAAAACAAGCTAAGAGATTCTTTTGTTGAATTTACCCAAAATATTAAGCCCCAGGGCCTGCTGCTAATAAAAGAAGGAATCGACATACCTGTCAGGCATCAGGCAAGACAATACACGTATCACCTTCAGAAGCATTCTGATTTTTATGCATCAGAATATACCCTGAAGGATGGGCAGTTTTTTGTAAACATGGCAGGCCACATTCAGATAAACACATTCAGGATGGGGCTTTCTGGCCGGCATAACATTGAAAATGCCATTGCTGCCGCGGCCCTGGCAAGCTTTGCCGGAGTCGAAAGCAAAGATATACAACACGGGCTAAGCAGTTTCATGGGTGTAAAGCGCCGATTCGAGGTGTGCTTCAGGCATCCGGAAACGACCTATATAGACGATTATGCACATCACCCCGAAGAGCTTAAAGCATGCATAGAGGCCGTGCGGGAATTGTTTCCCGGCAAAAAGATCACCGGTATATTTCAGCCACACCTCTTTTCCCGAACCAGGGATCTGGCTTCCGGATTTGCCAATAGTCTGGCCATGCTCGACGAATTGATCCTGCTCGATATCTATCCGGCCAGGGAGGAGCCGATACCCGGGATCAATGCAGCCTGGTTATTGGAACAGATTCCGCTGAGCAACAAATCGATGGTATCAAAAGAACAACTCGTCAGAGTACTCGAACGAAAAAATACAGAAATATTGATCACCCTGGGGGCCGGAGATATAGACAAACTGGTGAGCCCTATCAGGGAAATGCTTGAAAAGAAACTATTGTAACTATGATAAGGAACATGATTCATATCGTGCTTATCAGCGCATTGCTGGCAACAACCCTGGTACTCCTGGGCTTCGCAACAAAGAGCAACCAACTGTTGCCATGCGAAACAGTTGTCGTATATGTTGATCAGAGGTGTGGAAACAAATTTATTGAGCCTTCCGATATCGAAAAAAACGTTAGGGAACGAATAGGTGATCGCTTGGGTAAACCGCTCGAACAAGGATCCCTGAACATGGTAAAACAACTTGTTGAAGGCAATCCCTATGTTGCTAAAGCAGCAATTTACCGTACCATTGATGGTGACCTCCACATCCGGATAAGGCAGCATGAGCCATTGGTGAGGGTGATCAACAACAAAAACCAAAGCTATTATATCAGCCAGACAGGCAAGTTGTTGCCCGTAAGCCGAAACTATTCAGCCAGGGTGATGGTTGCCACAGGAAACATTCAACAAGGCTACTCACAAACGGTTGACCTTCTCTCCCCTGCTGATCCTGAAACAATCACCAAAAGCGAACAACAGCTAAGAGACCTGTTTCAGCTTTCAAGGATCATTCACAATGATCCTTTTTGGAAGTCATTGATAGATCAGATGTATATTACCAACAATGGGCAGTTCGAGTTAACCCCTATGAATGGGGCGCACACGATTGAATTTGGCGGGTTGGAAGAAGCAGAAGAAAAGTTTCAAAAGCTTGAGCTGTTTTACAGAGTAGGATTGCATGAAGTTGGATGGAATTACTACACAAGAATTAACCTGAAATATGATAAGCAAATAGTTTGCTCTAAATAAATATTGCTATGGAATTAAATGACATTATTGTAGGTCTTGATATAGGTTCAACGAAGATAGCCTGTATTGCTGGCAGGAAGAACGAATATGGCAAAGTAGAGATTCTTGGATTGGGTCGTGCTGATTCGCTAGGCGTAAACCGTGGTGTTGTGGAAAACATCCAACATACTGTTGATTCGATACGAAGGGCTGTGGAAGAGGCAAGTCAAAGCTCAGGGGTGGAAATCAAGGTAGTAAACGTAGGCATCGCGGGTCAGCATATACGCAGCTTGCAGCATAGAGGCAACATCATGAGAAACAGCATGGAAGAAGAGATATCCGAATCCGACACCCAGAATCTCGAAGAGAACATGCATAAGCTGGCCCTGCCACCAGGTGAGGAGATCATCCATGTTATCCCGCAGGAGTATATCATTGATGGGCAGCAGGGTATCCGGCATCCTATTGGGATGGCAGGGAGTTGTCTGGAGGCCAATTTTCATATCATCACAGGAAAGGTTGCTGCTGCCAAAAACATCGAGAAGTGTGTGACAAAAGCAGGATTGGAGATATCCGACATGATCCTTGAGCCCCTGGCATCAGCAGAATCAGTGCTGAGCATGGAAGAAAAAGAGGCAGGAGTGGTATTGGTAGATATCGGAGGTGGCACCACAGACCTGGCCATCTTTCAGGATGACATCATCAGACATACCGCGGTAATACCACTGGGCGGCAATGTCATCACCGAAGATATCAAAGAGGGATGTTCCATTATCCGCAACCAGGCAGAGGCGTTGAAAAAAAGCTTTGGATCAGCTCTGGCCAGCGAGAACAGGGATGAAGAGATTGTATCGATTCCGGGACTTAAAGGGAGAGACCCGAAAGAAATTTCCTTGCGAAACCTGGCACATATTATTCAGGCACGTATGGAAGAAATTATTGAGCATGTTTATTATGAGATAAAAACATCAGGCTTTGAAAAGAAACTCATAGCAGGTATAGTACTCACAGGAGGAGGAAGCCAGCTGAAACATGCTGCACAGCTCACCTCTTTCATCACCGGTATGGATACGCGCATAGGCTATCCGAACGAGCACCTGGCCCGGTCTCCTTCAGGAGAAGTAGGCAGCCCGATGCATGCCACGGGTGTCGGTCTGGTGATAAAGGGGTTTCAGAAACTGGAACATGTAAGGAAGCAGCAGCACAAAGCCTTGCCTCAACAACCTAAAACAAAAGGAGGGTTCTTTGACAAAATATTGAGCAAAGGCATCGAATTCTTTGAAAAAGACAGCAATATACAATAACCTATATTTATTAACACATTACTGTTGATAAATATATAAACCAGAATCATACAAAAAAGAAATACAAATAATTACCTTCACAAATTCATTGTTATGACAACAGATATGATCAAATTTGACCTGCCAAAAAATCAGTCGTCAATTATAAAAGTCCTGGGCGTTGGAGGCGGGGGCAGCAATGCTGTAAACCATATGTTCAGTCAGGGTATTGAGGGTGTTGACTTCTTTGTTTGCAACACTGACAGCCAGGCTTTGGAGATGAGTCCTGTTCCAAACAGGATGCAGCTTGGCGTAAACCTTACCGAGGGCCGGGGCGCAGGAAGTATTCCTGAAGTAGGAAAGAATGCCGCCATAGAAGACCTGGAAAGGATCAAAGAAATCCTGTCAAAGAACACCAAAATGCTATTTATAACAGCTGGGATGGGAGGCGGTACGGGCACAGGAGCCGCTCCGATCATAGCAAAAGCATCTAAGGAACTCGGCATTCTCACTGTGGGCATCGTTACCATCCCATTTGCATTTGAAGGGAGAAAACGCAGGCAGCAAGCCGATGAGGGCATCCAGGAACTCAAAGAAAATGTTGACACCCTGCTCGTGATCTGCAACGACCGGCTCCGCGAACTGTACGGAAACCTGTCGGTCAGTGATGCGTTTGGACAGGCAGATAATGTGCTCACAACGGCGGCTAAAGGCATAGCAGAGATCATTACCCTGACAGGAAACATCAACGTAGACTTTGCTGATGTAAGGACAGTGATGTCAAACTCAGGGGTGGCCATCATGGGCAGTGGCAGTGCAGAAGGCGAGAACAGGGCCCGACAATCGGTGGAAATAGCCTTGTCATCGCCCCTTCTCAATGACAACCACATCAGGGGAGCAAAGAATATTTTGCTGAATATTACCAGTGGCAAGGAAGAAATTCTCATGGATGAGATCACAGAGATCACCGACTATATCCAACAGGAGGCCGGATCCACGGCAGAGATCATCTGGGGCCTGGGCAATGATCCATCACTGGAAAACAAAATCAATATTACACTGGTAGCCACAGGCTTTGGCGAAGGCAGTACGGTCTCGCCGGAACTGGAAAAGCAAAAGCCATTTAAAACAGTTCATACCCTCAACGACGCAAAGCCTGTAGTAACTGTATCAGAGCAAAAGGTTGCCGGCAAAACACATGAGGTGGATGGCATTTTATTTACCACTAAAAAGGAAAGTCAACAACAAAAGGAAGACCAGTTTAAGCCAAAAAAAGAAATAACCAGACATACACTGGATTTCGAGCCCGTTGGCAATATCAAATCTACTGCCAAACCAGATGAGTCACGGCAACAAGATTCCAGCCCCTTTAAGCAGGCACTGGGTCAGGTCGGGCCATTTTCAAATCCTGTATCAGAAGAGGAGCTGCAACAAAAGATAAGAGACAGGGAACAACGGCTAAGAGA
>SKYG01000044.1 GCA_007128045.1 Bacteroidales bacterium
AATTCCCTGTTCATCCTTTCGATATTCTCAACATATATTCCCTTGGGGCAGTCAAATTCACATCCGTATGTGTTGGAGCAAAACCCAAAATTCACGTCATCCATCTTTTTAACCATATTCTGTACCCGCTCAGCACCTTCTACCTTTCCTTGGGGCATCATGGCATATTGAGCAACTTTAGCTGCTACGAAGAGCATGGCGCTGGAGTTTTTACAGGCTGCCACACAGGCGCCACATCCAATGCATACAGCTGCATCAAAGGCTTTGTCGGAGACTATTTTGCTTATCGGTATGTTGTTTGCTTCCGGGGCTGAGCCGGTGTTGATACTGATAAAGCCTCCGGCATGCATCACCTTGTCGAAGGCCGTACGGTCTACCGAAAGGTCTTTGATAACAGGAAAGGCCTTGGCGCGCCAGGGTTCCACCACGATGGTTTCACCATCTTTGAATTCACGCATATGCAATTCGCATGTTGTGGTATGACGTTTTGGCCCATGCGGGCGTCCGTTGATAAACAGCCCACAACTGCCACAAATACCTTCGCGGCAGTCGTGCTCGAAGGTGACGGGCTCTGCGCCGGATTGTATCAATTGTGTGTTCAGGTAATCGAGCATCTCCAGGAACGACATTTCCGGTGACACCTCTTTGAGTTCATAGGTTTCAAAACGACCTTTAGCAGTGGCATTTTTCTGTCGCCATATTTTGAGTCGGATATCCATATTCTGATTTGTTAATGGGTTATTTGTAACTCCGTTCCTTGAGTTCCACGAATTCAAATGTCAGTTCTTCTTTGTGCAGCCTGGCCTGTTTGCCCGGACCTGTATATTCCCATGCGGCAACATACGCATATTCCTGGTCGTTGCGTTTGGCTTCTCCCTGCTCTGTCTGGTATTCTTCACGGAAGTGTGCTCCGCATGATTCTTTTCTGTCGAGCGCATCCTGGCACATCAGCCTGCCTACCTCAAAAAAGTCGGCTACGCGAACAGCCTTCTCCAGCTCCTGGTTATACTCCATGGCTGTACCAGGGATGCATACCTCTTTCCAGAACTCCTCTTCCAGCTGGTCGATCATTTGCATACCCTTCTTTAACCCGTCTTCATTTCTGACCATGCCGCAGTAGTCCCAAAGTATCTTGCCCAATCGCTTATGGAATGATGTGGCTGTTTGTGTTCCCTTAATAGCCATGATGCGTTCAATCCGATCCCTGACCTCATCTTCTGCCTGGGAAAATTCCTGTTTGTCGGTTTCAACCTTCGGGGTACGAATCTCATCGGCCAGGTAATCGCTTATGGTATAAGGCAGAATGAAGTATCCGTCGCCGGAGCACTGCATCAGTGAGCTGGCACCAAGCCTGTTGGCGCCCTGATCGGCAAAGTTGCTCTCACCCACGGCAAACAATCCCGGGATGGTGGTCATCAGGTTATAGTCGACCCATAACCCTCCCATGGTATAATGGGATGCCGGATAGATACGCATAGGCTCTGTATATGGATCATACCCGGTAATCTTTTCGTACATCTCAAACAGGTTTCCGTATTTGCCTTCGATGGCCTTCTTACCTTGTTTGCTGATGGCATCTGAAAAGTCGAGATACACGGCCAAACCAGTATCTCCAACTCCATAGCCGGCATCGCAACGTTCTTTTGCTGCCCTGGAGGCTACATCGCGTGGAACGAGGTTGCCGAAGGCCGGATAGCGGCGCTCCAGGTAATAATCGCGTTCACCAACAGGTATCTGACTGGCAGGGCGCTTATCGCCCTTTTCTTTGGGTACCCAAACCCGCCCATCGTTACGAAGCGACTCTGACATCAGGGTAAGTTTGCACTGGTAGTCGTTTAATACGGGGATGCTGGTAGGATGGATTTGTATGAAGCTGGGGTTGGCGAACAATGCGCCGCGCCGGTGTGCATTCCAGGCTGCCGTTGCGTTACTGCCTAATGCCAGTGTTGATAAATAAAACACGGTACCATAGCCACCTGTTGCAAGTACTACTGCATGGGCCGCATGGCGTTCCAGCTCACCAGTAAGGAGGTTGCGGGCTATCACGCCGCGTGCCTTGCCGTCGATGACAACGATATCAAGTACATCACGACGGGTGAAAAGCTTTACGGTGCCTTTGGCAACCTGACGGTTCAATGAAGAGTACGTGCCCAGCAGGCATTGCTGCCCGGTTTGCCCTTTGGCATAATAGGTGCGTGATACCTGCACACCACCAAAGGAGCGGGTGTCGAGACCACCACCATAATCACGTGCAAACGGCACGCCAAGTGCGGCAAAGTGATCTATCACCAGGTTGCTCACCTCAGCGGCCCTGTATACATTTCCCTCCCTGGCCCGGTAATCGCCGCCTTTAATCATATCATAAAACAAGCGATATACTGAGTCACCGTCATTCTTATAGTTTTTTGCTGCATTGATACCACCCTGAGCGGCCACAGAATGCGCTCGACGAGGAGAATCCTGGAAGCAAAATACCTTTACATTATAGCCCAGCTCACCCAGCGAACTGGCTGCTGAGGCCCCGGAAAGTCCTGACCCTACAACGATAATATCCAGCTTCTTTTTGTTGGCAGGGTTTACCAGACGCAAACTGTTCTTGTAGTTACTCCATTTTTCGGCCAGAGGTCCGGCTGGTATCTTTGAATCAAGCTTTTGCATTGCTTTGTGTTTTACTTGTTTTGATCGTGTTGAAAGTTACTATATTACCGCGTTTTGTATACGGATAGTCTTGTATTGCTTACCCCTGGCCTTTCAGCATTGAGCACCCCACTATAAGTTGGCTCTTTCGTGTCACGCAAAATATGCATAGTAACGGAGAAGTCAAACATTTGATAATCAACAATAATGTATCAGCGAAAATCAGTGAGGTCAGCGAAGACATATTTTTCATAGCGGACTAATCATTGGTGAATGAACAAAAAATAGATTGGGATGCTTGCAAATCCCACACTGATGATCAGGGCATATATAGTCCCAATAATTTTTATTGCTGGAGTGTATTTGCTATGGTTTAATCCCAGCGATTGAAAGGCAGACTGAAATGCATGCTTCAAATGAAAGCCTAAAAAAACGAAAGAAACCAGGTAGATTCCTGAATACCAATAGTTTTTAAATAACACAACGGCCATCGCATAAAAGTCATGACCGTCTCGTGCATGATCAGGTACAGGTGCCAATCCGAGTTTCACAAAGAAAAAGTTTACCAGGTGGATAACCAGGAATACAAAAATGATGACACCCGTGTGAAACATAAACTTTGAGAATGCAGAGGTTTCAGTTTTCAGCGCCACGTGGTAACCCACAGGCCTGGCTTTCTGGTTGCGTACCCATATAATGGTTCCAAGAATTATATGGATGATAAAGCCCGCGAACAAGAAGTACTCAACGACCTTGATCAGCGGGTTGGTGCTCAAAAACTCTACGGCTCTATCAAAAGCCTTCCCTCCATCTCCCATCAGCATTAGCAGGTTGGTAAGTAAGTGGGTACATAAAAACAACATCAGAAATATCCCGGCCATAGCCATGATATATTTATGGCTTAATGATGAAAGGCTAAAAATGGACTTCTTCATGTGATAAAATTTACTTTACTTTGTATAATACAGGTCTGATCTGTTGGCAACAAATGTAGATTATTGACTGCTTATTTACAAATAATCTGTTTATTTGAAATCTTTTCAAATAATGCATAGTCAGGTCTTTCTGCTGAATGTAACAGCCATTATCATGAAGTATGCCCCGATAGATTCCAGTTTGTTTGTACAAAACCGTGATCGTTTTAAACAATTAATGAAGCCCGGCTCTGTTGCATTTATACTTAGCAACGATCAGATGCCTTACAGCAGCGATCAGTTTTTCCCTTTCAGACAGCACCCTGATTTTTTTTACCTGACAGGCATCGATCAGGAAAAGAGCCTGTTAATGCTATTTCCTGATAGCCCGAATCCTGCCCTACGGGAAGTATTGTTCCTTCTTGAAACCAATGAGCACATCGCGGTATGGGAAGGTCATAAATATACAAAAGATAAAGCTGCCACGGCCTCAGGCATTACATCTGTTTTGTGGCTGCCAGCTTTTGATGCCATGATGAAAGAAGCGATGGCATATGCCGACTTTGTATATCTGAGTACGATAGAAAGCCCCAGGTATGCAGGCGAGGTAAACTACAGGAACCTCCGTTTTGTCAATGACCTGAAGGCGAGGTATCCTTTACATCATTACCTCAGAGCAACCCCTCTGATTACCGGCTTGCGGCTCGTTAAGTCTGAACTGGAACTCACTTTGATCAGAAAGGCCATCGACATCACTACTGGTGCGTTCTTAAGGGTGTTAAACATGGTTAAACCCGGTGTTGCTGAATATGAGATCGAGGCAGAGATCATCCATGAATACATCAGCAAGCGGGCTACCGGGCATTCCTTTTATCCGATCGTTGCCTCAGGTGCCAGTGCCTGTGTATTACATTATACTGAGAATAACAAGATTTGCCAGGATGGTGACCTGCTGTTGATTGATACCGGGGCAGAATATGCCAACTATGCAGGAGACTTGTCGAGGACATTCCCGGTAAACGGCAAATTTAGCAACAGACAGAAAGATGTCTACAATGCTTGTTTACGTGTGATGAAACAAGCCAGAAGTATGCTGGTGCCAGGAACCCATATCGATGCATATCATAAGGAGGTTATGAAGATTATGGAAGGTGAACTGGTTGGTCTTAAACTGCTTGCAAAACATGAGATTAAAAAGCAAGACCCTGCCAATCCAGCCATGAAGAAGTATTTTCCTCATGGCACATCCCACTTTATGGGACTTGATGTGCATGATGAGGGTCACCGGTTTGAGACTTTCCGCCCGGGTATGGTACTGTCATGTGAGCCAGGAATATACATCCAGGAGGAAGGAATAGGTGTCAGGATAGAAAACGATATCCTCATTACCAACGATGGCCCTGTAGACCTTACCGCTGATGCACCGGTAGAAGCGGAAGAGATAGAAGAATTGTTGAACTGATTGTAACCCGGTAATCCACGGTATGTAGGGGATATCTCACTTCGTTCGATATGACAAAGACCCCGTGGGGGTGGTGGGGTGGTGTTGGAGGCCG
>SKYG01000271.1 GCA_007128045.1 Bacteroidales bacterium
AAAATCTTTTAATCATGCGGCTGTATATCAAAGCAATTGTCATGGCATTTTTTCTGTATATCGAACTCATTAATAAAATAATTCCATTTGACCATTGCGGATTGCTTCCTGAGTATATTGGTCGCGTCGTTCGTTAATAAACTCATGCTTTCTTTTATTTAATAAGATATTTCTGACATTATCCCTTTCGAATGCCAGGGGTGACACACTTCCCTTTAACCTGTAATCCTGAATATGCAAAAAATACCTGTAGAATGAATCCGACACCTCAACATATTTGTTTGCCCTTAAATATGCCTCAGGGTTATTGGTGGTGATGGGCATGTCACGCAGTATATCCTGAAAAAACAGCCAGGTATCGCTCTCAATTATATAACCAGCCGCATGCTGAACACAATATTCTTCCAACTGCTCTAACTCATCAGGGTCTGTTGTGCGATACAAATTGCGCAACCTCCATATCTCAGGGGTATCGCGGGGTACCTTCACATAAATAACCTGTACAATATTATCCTGCAACTTAAATTGATCCTGGTGTGCATCATAATATGCAGCAATCTGACCTTCCGAAACAATTGTATCAAGAAATTGCTTTACAAGCACGGTTTCAAAAGTAAATACGATCAGTGAGTTTTTATAATCCCGTATCTTTTTGTCGAAATTTATTCTTTCAGGCTCCAGATTTTCCAGAGCATGGTATAGGAACACATGTTTCCTGACCCAGTTATCAATATATCTCCTGATCATCACAATACTGTCTTGCCCGGTTACTCCTGGTGGAATCACACCCGCTATATCCGACTCATACAAAATATGATCATACACGCGAGCTACGGGTGCATCATCAAATGGCACCGGATCAACCCTGCATGACTGAAACAATAAGGAGAACGCAAATAACAACGCAAACACAGTCTTTATAAATAGGCCGGATGTGATATGCATGTATATTATACGTGTTCTTTTTATCATTGGGATGGTTTCTAAAACGTAATGCTGCTAAGTACTTCGTTATCAACAAACACATCATATTTGTCGCGCAATTCCTTCACCCACTTATCTTCCAGGTAGTTTTGATAGTCTGAGATCAGCAAACCACGCACTTCATTCAGTTCCTGCTTTTGTGGAGGCAACACGTCAAGTACATGTACAACAAGGTGTTCATCTCCAATACGAACGGGCTCATTAAGTCCTTTACGCCAAGGAATTCTTTCTGCAACTGTATGATCACCTTTTGCCAATTTGCGTTTAACGGCTGTTGCTGATACACCTTCCTGATCATTGACCTTTTCCAGGATACTTTCATGATCGTCACCCTGTGCAATGCCCATGGTGATGATCTCCATCGACTGTGATGCATGCATCCTGTCACGGAAAGAATACATAGTTACAGCCAGGCGTTCATCCCACATATAATTATTTCTGTTTGCATCAAAAAATTCTTTCAGTCCAACAGTATCCTGCATGGCTTTAGACCAAACCTTCTGATCGGTAAGTTCAAACAGCAGAATACCATCATGGTATTCGCGCATCAGACTCCTGAACTCCGGGTACTTGGTTTCGAGCTGACTGTCTTCATAAGCAATTAAGCGGTCTTCAATAAATGATTCAAACATCTTATTGACGTATGTTGTGATATCCTGGGGTGCGCGATTGGCCTGGGTACGTTTCAGGTAGTCGGCAAAATCAGCTTGCGTGTACGACAAACGGTTAAAGGAGAAAAGCTTTCTGTTCAATCTAACACCAGGGTCTATATCCCATTTAGCCTTAAAAATAGAATCTGTCACCATGCTGTAAAATGGTGTGAGTCTTTTGGGATGTTTACGCAATCTATAATCATTTTTCAGGCGTTCCACAACGGCCTTCTTACTCAGCTGAGCCCTGCTATCTCTTGATATCCGGGTTTTTAACTCAGAATATATTTCTTCGTATGATACCGGTGGGTTTTTTTCGATAAGTTTTATTATGTGCCAACCAAAGTTGGTACGAATTGGACCACCTATTTGGCCAGGGTTATTCAAGCTGCTGATTGCTTTGATAAACTCCGGCACCATACGCGAAGAGGTAAAGGCCGGCATCTCGCCCCCATTTTGCGCAGAGTGACCATCGTCAGAATATTCCATGGCAAGCGTTTCAAAGTCTCTACCTTCTTCAAATATCTTTTGATGTACAGACAATATTCTTTCCTCATACTCTTCCAGCTCATCAGCAGTTGCCTCTGGGGGTACGACAACCATAATATGGGCTACCCGGGCCAGACCCATCGCCGGAAGGCGATCGGTAACCTTTATTAGATGATAGCCAAAATCCGTTCTGACAGGCATGGTAAGCTCGCCAACAGGCGTATTGTATGCAGCCGTTTCAAAAGGATATACCATGTTTAGTGCTGTAAAATACCCCAGATCACCAGCACTGCCCCTTCTGAAGGGCCCTTCCGCTGACGCTGGCGTATCCCTTGCGGAAGATTCATCAGAATACTGCCTGGCCATCTCCTCAAACGACTCTCCGGCAAGAATGCGCGACCGGATATCCATGACTTTCCTATACGCATCCATCGTATCTGCAGGTGATGCGTTGCGATCCATTGCGATAAGAATATGAGAGGCACGAATATCATATTGGAGTCGCTCATATGCTTCTTCAATGATGTGTTCTGCCACATCAGGATCATCAAAGTAGGGCTTGGAGAGTTGTTCGCGATATGTTTTCAACTCGGACAAAAAATCCGGATTGGTGTCTAACCCCAGCGACATGGCCTCCACGACCTTTAGATTAAAATTGATGTATAATTCAAGGTATTCTTCCACAGACTTTGCATCAACAACCTTCATATCCAGGTTGTTCTTCTTATACACCGATTTAAATTCTGAACGTGTGATTGACCTGTCATGAACACGCAGCAATACCGGATCATTTTTTGCATGTCTGTTATTGGCTATCAACACCAAGCCGGCAAAAATCAATAATACAGACAAAAAAACCTTCTTCATTCTATTCCTGATTTAATCATTAAATTTATTTATTACCTGCTATAGTTTGGGGCCTCCCTGGTAATAGTAACGTCATGTACATGACTTTCTTTTACACCGGCACTGGTAATTCTAATAAACTTTGCTTTTTGGAGGTCGCTTATGGTTGCCGCTCCACAATACCCCATACCGGCACGCAGGCCACCTACCATCTGATGAATCACTTCTGAAAGTGTGCCTTTATAGGGCACCCGGCCTACAATTCCCTCTGGTACAAGCTTTTTGATATCCTCCTCAACATCCTGGAAGTACCTGTCTTTAGAACCTTGTTGCATGGCCTCGATTGATCCCATCCCCCTGTAAGTCTTGTATTTTCGTCCCTCAAAGATAATGGTCTCCCCTGGTGATTCTTCCACGCCGGCAAACAGTGAACCTGCCATCACGGAGGAAGCCCCTGCGGCAATTGCTTTTACAATATCGCCTGTATAACGAATGCCACCATCTGCAATAACCGGAACGCCTGTACCCAATAGGGCACTGGCTACATCGTAAACCGCTGTTAACTGCGGTACACCAACACCGGCAATAACCCTGGTTGTACATATACTTCCGGGGCCAATCCCTACCTTAATACCATCAACCCCAACTTTGGCCAGATCCTTTGCAGCAGATGCCGTGGCAATGTTTCCAACAACGAGTTGAAGCTCAGGGAACCTGGATTTTACCAGCCTGGCCATATCGATAACGCCCTTTGAATGCCCATGAGCAGTATCAATCACCACAGCATCAACACCTGCCGACACAAGGGCTTCCACCCTTTCAAGTGTTTCGGGTGTAACACCAACTGCGGCAGCCACACGCAGACGTCCGCGTTTATCTTTACAGGCATTGGGCCTCTCCTTTATTTTGATGATGTCGCGATAGGTTATTAACCCCACAAGCCGGTGTTCAGCGTCTATAACCGGCAATTTCTCAATCTTATGCTCCTGCAGAATCTCTTCAGCATCTTCAAAATTGATAAATTCAGAAGTTGTTATAAGATTGTCTTTTGTCATAACCTCCGCAACCGGCTTGCTCATATCTTTCTCAAACCGCATGTCACGGTTGGTGATGATACCAACCAAACGATTGTCATCATTAACCACAGGAATTCCACCAATTTTAAATTCTTTCATGATCTGAACAGCATCGCCTATCAATGCATTATCATGTAAAGTAACCGGGTCAATGATCATACCATTCTCAGAACGCTTCACCTTACGAACCTTCACTGCCTGCTCTTCAATGCTCATATTCTTGTGCAACACACCCAAGCCGCCCTCCTGAGCTATGGAGATGGCCATGCGTGACTCGGTCACCGTATCCATCGCAGCCGAAACAATAGGGATGCGTAATTGTATATTGCGTGAAAAGCTGGTACTGATGTCGGTTTGTCGCGGCAGCACTTCTGAATATGCCGGAACAAGCAATACATCATCAAATGTCAGGCCCTCGCCTGCAAACTTATTTATATCATCCTGCATGGATTCTTGTTTTATAAATTAATCAGCAAAAGTAGGAAATTTTTGGGGATATGGCGCCCTAAAAAAACCAAAATACCAGAGGCTGTCCAAAAAGAAAAGAAATTACCGGAGTAATCACCAATATAGTATCAATATATAGAAAAATCCTTGTAGTAAAATCAGGCAAAGTAACTGACTTTTGTATTCATGAATAGCATCTGATTTATCAATGGCGGAGGGCCATATTTGTGTAATATTTGTGTAAGATGCACAGTGCGGTGTTTTAAAAAAAGTGAGTTATCATGGAGAAAAGGTATAAAGGTGTTGTTGTTCCATCTATAACCCCTTTTAATTTTGATTTCAGTCTGGACGAGGACTCCCTGATTGGGATATGCGAATATTTTGAAAAACACAATGTTTCTCTTCTATTGCTGGGCACCACGGGGGAATCGGCATCGGTATCCACAGCTATTGGCCGAAGACTTGTGAAGGTTGTCGTAGATAACCTAAAAGGGAAAACAGATATTTATGCCTGTTTGAGTAGTAACTGTTTGGAGGAAAATATATCCAACGCAAAAGCATATATCGAT
>SKYG01000056.1 GCA_007128045.1 Bacteroidales bacterium
AAATTTATGAACTCATGAAAATGTTTTATAGTGTTTTTATATTTTTGAAGAAAATTTAACCTTATGAAAATTCTTGTTTTTGGCGCCGGTGTTATTGGAAGCACTTATGCCTGGCAACTATCAGAAGCCGGTTATGATGTAATGATGTTTATTCGAAAACATCGAATGGTGAGATACAGTCACTCCGGAATCAGCATCAATTGTACTGATTTGCGTGGAAAAAAGGAAAGTTTTTTCAGCACCGTTTTCCGACCAAAAACCATCGACAGGCTGGAACCAAAGCAAGCCTTCGATCTGATTATTGTATGTCTGAAAAATTTTCAATTACAAGATGCCGTCCCATATATAGCGAAGTATTCGGGCAATGCGCATATTTTATTTCTTGGCACTATCTGGCACGAATTTAAGTTGATAGAACATCATATTCCCAGAGCACGTGTTCTGTATGGTTTTCCGGCTATGGCTGGTGGCGGAAGAGCGGAGAATAGCATTACCTGCACATTATTCAAAAATGGCAACACCATGCTGGGTGGAGCAGAAAGAAAGTCTGACAGAACCATTAACGATATTGCCATGGTATTCGGCAAATCTGGCATGCAACCCAAGATCAGTTTCCGGATGAAGCATTGGATCAAGGTGCATTGCATATGGAAAGCAGCTTCATTTGGTGCCATTTGCAAAGCTGGGAATGCCAAAGCATTTGCTTCAGCATACAAAGCTGTTAAACATTCGGTTCTGGCCATCAAAGAAGGGCTCATAGTTGCCAACAGAGAACAGGTGAGAGCCTGGACAATTTTTCCCTTTACTTTATTTTACCTGCCATCTTTCATCATTACTTTCCTGCTAAAAAAATCATATAAAGAGGAAATGCTTGAGGTAACCGAAAGGCATATGAAGCACGGCTTTGATGAGATGAAAAAGCAATATTATGATATACTGAATGATGGAAAGAAGCATCATATAAACATGAGTTACTGGCAGTCTTATGAGGCACACATCCTGAAAGCTGAAAACACGAGAAACTAAAATATCATATTTAACAATGATCGCCATCCCGGGTTCTTGGGAAGTCAGGATGTACTATACCAGGTATTTATAATTAGACACGCAGGTAGGTATATAGCACGAGCATAACCACCAATCCCAACACATACCCTGTATATACCTGACTGGGCGTATGTGCGTTAAGCCTGATCCTGGAAGCGCCTAAAAATCCAGACAATAAAATTGCCAGCATAATTAGTACGGTAATATCCGTTCTCAACAACATGGATGCAGCGATTAAGAAACCCGTCATCCCTCCCATCGACATCATATGGATGCTGATCTTCCACCGGAATGTGATGATGAGGCAAATCAGTACAAGCAGCGTTGCACCTATCACAAAATAATAAATTAATGACGGAAGGGTGATTTGCTTTAAGAGGTAATAGGTAAGGATGTAAAACAGGGCAGACATCAGTAGTGGAAACAATCGTTCTCCTCGTTCGTCAAGCAGCACATTTTTTATCACGCCGCTACGTTTTAGCAATACAGTTGCCAGTGCGGGAGCGACAGCGGTATTGACAAATACCATGATCAAAATAAACCGTTTTACCTGTTCAGCAACTGCAAAGCCTATATATGTATTCAATCTGAAAAGTATAATTATACCAAGTGTTGGAATAATCAGGGGGTGTAAAACAACAGAAAAAAAACGGGCAAGAATGACTTCTGTTTTCATTATTATACGAGTTCTTTCCTCAATCTTGCCACAGGGATTTCAAGTTGTTCCCGATACTTGGCAACTGTTCTTCGGGCAATATTATATCCTTTGTCTTTTAATATAGAAGCCAGTTCATCGTCTGTAAGTGGTTTGGTTTTGTCTTCGGCATCGATGCAATCCTGCAGTATCTTTTTCACCTCACGTGTCGACACCTCTTCTCCGGAATCGGTTTGCAGGGATTCGGAGAAAAATGTTTTCAGCAAGAAAGTACCATAAGGTGTTTGAACATATTTGCTGTTTGCCACCCTTGAAATGGTGGAAATATCAAGTTGTACACGATCAGCAATATCTTTAAGGATCATCGGCCGGAGTTTGGTTTCATCACCTGTAAGAAAATAGTCTTTCTGATAATTTAAAATAGCCTCCATAGTCACCAGCAAGGTGTTTTGTCTTTGTTTGATGGCGTCAATAAACCATTTGGCACTATCCAGTTTTTGCTTTACAAACACCATGGCTTCTTTTTGCCGATAGTTGCCTTTCCCTTTCGTCTCAGCCATTGTTTCCAGCATATCGGCATACGTTCTGTTGATTCGCAAATCCGGAGCGTTACGCGAGGTCAATGAGAGCTCCAGCTGCCCATCATAGTTGGTGACAATAAAATCCGGGACAATATACTGAGATACCTGGTTGGAGTCCTGAAAGGAGCTACCGGGCTTTGGGTTAAGTGTAAGTATTATGTCAATGGCCTCTTTCAGAGCTTCCTCTGTAAAACCATGCTTTCTGCGAATCTTATCGTAATGTTTCCGGGTAAAGTCGGTGAAGCTTTTTTCCAGAAGCAGCGTGGCGTTATGTATAGCCTTTGTTTTTGGTGACCTACGTCGTACCTGTATCAGCAAACATTCCTGAAGGTCTCTTGCACCGACACCCGGTGGGTCAAATTCATGTATCAGCCTGACCAACCCCAGCACCTCCTTAAAGCTTGACTGAATATTCTGGTTAAATGCCAGATCATCTATTAATGCATGAATATCCCGTTGAAGGTATCCAGAGTCATCGATGTTCCCAATAATATGTGTGGCTATCGCAACTTCTCTTTCGTTGAGATGTCTCAAACCCAGTTGCGAATGTAAAAATTCCTGGAAGCTGATCCCGGAAGAATAAGGGATATCTCTTTGCTCTTCATCGGAACTATTGTTGTTAACACTGAGCCTGTAGGCGGGTGTTTCATCGTCATCAATATAGTCGCTGATATCAAATTCATCATCAGGATTTTTTTCGACAGCTTCCATGTCACCATCATCCGGGTTACCTTCAGCCATCCCATCGTCATAATCATCCTGTTGTGTTTCCAACTCACCAAATTCGTCCAGGCCTTCTTCCAGGGCGGGATTTTCCTCAATTTCTTGCTTAACACGTTGCTCAAGCAACAGAGCAGGCACCTGAAGCAGCTTCATGAGCTGAATCTGCTGAGGTGATAGCTTCTGTAATAACTTTTGTTGAAGTCTTTGTTTAAGCATAAAACAGATATAACATTAGTTTTCTTTTCCTAAAAAAACACGCTTGCAACACATCTTGCGCAACCAGCCATCGTTAAGGATCATGTATTTTGAACCAAGTTAAACAAAATTTTCAAAACTGAACAAACCAAATTTAAAATTCTGCGTTGAGTGGTGTTCTGGGAAACGGAATCACATCCCGGATGTTCCCCATACCTGTGATAAACAGCATCAATCTCTCAAAACCCAAACCAAACCCTGAATGTGGAGCGGTACCATAAAGACGGGTTTCAAGGTACCACCACACGTCCTTTTCGTGTATACCCATATCCTTTATCCTGCCCAGTAATTTCTCATGATCTTCTTCCCGCTGAGACCCCCCAATAATTTCTCCAATCTTGGGAAACAACACATCCATCGCCCTTACTGTTTTCCCATCCGAATTTAATTTCATGTAAAACGCTTTAATATCCCTGGGATAATCGGTTAGGATGACCGGTTTCGAAAAGTGTTTTTCCACCAGGTAACGTTCATGTTCTGATTGAAGGTCTATCCCCCACTTAACAGGAAATTCGAAGGATGCATCTGATGCACTAAGAATCTCAATAGCCTCTGTATAGGTAATCCTGACAAAATCATTCTCCAATACAAAATTAAGGCGTTCAACAAGTTCTTTATCATACATTTTTGCTAGAAAGGCAAGGTCATCAGGGCAATGTTCAAGGATGTATCCAATGAGGTATTTCAAAAAATCTTCAGCCAAATCCATATTATCATTGATATCATAGAATGCCATCTCCGGTTCTATCATCCAGAATTCAGAAAGATGCCGGGTAGTATTTGAGTTTTCCGCACGGAACGTCGGGCCGAAGGTATATATGTTCGACAAGGCCAATGCCCCGAGCTCACCCTCAAGTTGTCCGGAAACAGTAAGGTTGGTTTCCTTTCCAAAAAAATCATGTGAATAATCAACCGCACCATTTTCTGTTAATGGAGGTGTTTTCGGATCCAGGGTAGAGACCCTAAACATGGCGCCTGCACCCTCTGCATCAGATCCGGTGATAATTGGTGTGTGTAAATAATAGAAGCCTTGATCATTAAAGTACTTGTGAATGGCAAACGACAAGGCATGGCGCAACCTGAATATTGCACCAAAGGTATTTGTTCGCGGGCGAAGGTGCGCTATCTCCCTCAGAAACTCCAATGTATGCCCTTTTTTTTGTAGCGGATATTTTTCCGGATCAGCCGTTCCGTAAAGCTGAATGTCTGAGGCATGAATTTCCACGTGTTGCCCCTGCCCCTGAGATTCTACCAGGGTTCCATATACAGAAATACATGAGCCGGTTGTAATCTTCTTGAGAAGCCCATCATTGCCGAATGAAGAAACATCGACTACTACCTGAATATTGTGGATAATAGAACCATCATTAAGGGCAATGAATGCGATATTTTTATTGCCCCGCTTCGTGCGTACCCATCCTTTAACATTTACACCTTCACCAATTGTCACGTCTGACTGGCCTTTAAGTAAATCATATATCCTTGATCTTTTTAATTGAGTCATCATAATCTGTTTTATCCTGTCAAATCTTAATTTGTTTGATACTTGGTAACAACATGCAAAATTACACACATTAATGAAAAAAAATAGGTTAAACCAATATTGAGCCCACTAGAAAAAGTACTCTCCCGCTGATTACGCTGATACTCGCTGATGTTCTTATAGATTAAAACATTAATAATCATATTTTTAACATCTGCGTTTATCCGCGAAATCTGCGGGAAACAAAAAAACAGGTGTTTTTGGAGTGAGTAAAAGTTACATGCCTGGTTCCATATTTTTTATTAATTTTGTGCTTCGGTTTATGTCTGGACTTATTTACTTAAAAACAAATATCATGTCAGCTAAATTATTGAATCACATTGAACCCGGTGTTGTTACCGGAAAAGACTTACAAGAACTTTATCGAATAGCCAAGGAACATCAGTTTGCACTTCCTGCGGTGAATGTTGTTGGCACAAACTCCGTAAATGCTGTATTGGAAGCAGCCAAAGTTGTTAACTCTCCTATAATCATACAGTTTTCCAACGGAGGAGCCCATTTTTTCGCTGGGAAAGCATTGTCAAATGAAGATCAAAAGGCAGCCATTGCCGGCGCCGTTTCCGGAGCGCGACACGTTGACCTTATGGCAAAAGCCTACGGAGTGAGGGTCGTGTTACATACCGACCACGCAGCAAAAAAATTACTGCCCTGGATTGACGGACTGATCCAGGCCAGTGAAGAGAATTTCAAGACCTTTGGCAAGCCATTGTTTAGCTCTCATATGCTCGATCTCTCGGAAGAAAGCCTTGAAGATAATATCGACATCAGCTGCAAGTATTTCGAAAGAATGAACAAGGTAAATATCGGTATCGAGGTTGAACTTGGTGTTACCGGTGGCGAAGAAGACGGTGTTGACAATACAGATATTGACAGCTCAAAACTGTATACCCAACCCGAAGAAGTAGCAGCGATGTATAAGGCATTAAGCAACATATCTGACCAGTTTACCATAGCAGCAGCTTTTGGGAATGTTCATGGTGTCTATAAGCCCGGCAACGTAAAGCTTTCTCCCGTCATTCTTAAAAACTCACAGGACTATATACAAACAACCATGAATACCCCTGAAAAACCAGTAAATTTTGTTTTTCACGGCGGTAGCGGATCATCAAGAGAAGAAATTCGTGAAGCAATTTCCTATGGTGTGATCAAGATGAATATTGATACCGACACACAGTGGGCCTATTGGGAAGGCATCAAAAATTATTACCAAAAGAATGAAGGCTATCTGCAAGGCCAAATAGGCAATCCCGATGGTGAAGACAAACCAAATAAAAAATTCTACGACCCAAGATCGTGGCTGCGCAAGGGAGAAGAAACGATGGTGGCCCGTTTGAAGATTGCTTTCGAAGACCTTAACGCCATAGATAGAAACTAACCTGCATTAATAATACAGATTAAAAGCAACTACCAGTTTTCATCACTGAAACCAAGGCCGGTTACGTGTTTGTGTTACCCAATCCAGGGGAGCAACAACGCGTAACCGGCTTTAATTTTGTCCGCTGGCCGGGCGCTCAGACAGACATAAAAATTGGTGATAGACAAAAAGTATTACAGGCCGTTGAACGTAAAGAAGTTGAATCGTCAGCCAGCCAAACAGCATAGCAGCTATTGGTCCAGATCCGGGAAATTTATTGTGTCTAAGACAATGTAAACAGATTCTCTCGGATAATCTTCCGAGATGTATTCGATAAACCGGCGCGCATCGAGTCTGGTTCGAAAATCACCTACCCTGAGTTTAAAGTTGGGTTCATCATATGTGATATAGGCGTTTATATCCGGGTATTTGCTTTCAAATTCAGCACGGGCACGCTGGGTTCTCAACCTTGCCTGGGTACCTGAATCCATAAATATCTGCACCCTGAAACCAGGGATTCCTTGTTGTCTTTTGATTAGCTTCTGATGAACATCCATAAGCAGTTGGATTTGCTCATCCTGAGACACATATGACCGCTCACGGGTAAACGTGCTATCTGCCTCGAGTGAATCAGTTTTAGCCACAGAAACCTGCCATATTGCAGCCATGACTAACAACATTACCAATTTTTTCATATGTTTAAATTTGTCTGAAAGTCTGAAAGTCTGAATGTCTGAATGTCTGAATGTCTGAATGTCGAAAAGGGGGTAGTAATCATGTTTATGTGTGTTAAAAATGGCTATCATGCTTATTGCATGCAATTTTGGTTTTCAGGCAACCAATAAAAAATCCAACTCCTCAACTCCTCAACTCCTCAACTTCTCAACTCCTCAACTTCTCAACTCTTAATTAGTATGCCTGTGCAAACACAACCCTTTGACTTGATGGTTTTCCGGAGAAAACACATCGGCCCTCTTCTTTTGCTGCGTCAAGAGGAATGCACCTGATCGTAGCCTTTGTAGCTTCTTTAATTTGTTGTTCAGTTTCTGCTGAACCATCCCAATGCGCTGAAACAAAGCCTCCCTTATTGGCAATAATATCCTGAAACTCTTTCCATGTATCAGCTTTATGCGTATTATTTTCCCTGAAAGAAAGTGCCTTTTGAAACATGTTTTCCTGAATGGCATCCAACAAGTGTGCCACTTTGTTTTCAAGATCAGCCATTTGGTATGTGTTTTTTTCAAGGGTATCCCTTCTGGCAATCTCCACTGTTTCATTTTGAATGTCGCGCGGTCCTATCGCAATACGGACAGGCACTCCCTTAAACTCATATTCATTAAATTTCCAGCCGGGTTTATGGGTATCTCTGTCATCAAGCTTTACCAAAAGACCTTTTCTTTCCAGCCTTTCTTTCAATTCCCTGGCCTTTGCGCAAACGCTCTGGCATTGTTCTTCATTTTTATATATCGGTATGATCACCACCTGTGTTGGGGCTAATTTCGGAGGCAAGACGAGGCCGTGGTCATCAGAGTGGGCCATGATCAGGGCACCGATAAGTCTTGTAGATACACCCCATGAAGTAGCCCACACATAATCAAGTGTTCCTTTATCATTGGCAAATTTCACATCGAATGCTTTGGCGAAATTTTGTCCTAAGAAATGTGATGTGCCTGCTTGCAGTGCTTTCCCATCTTGCATCAGGGCCTCAATACAGAAGGTTTCCAGGGCACCTGCAAACCGTTCATTGACCGATTTGGTTCCCTTTAGTACCGGCAATGCCATAAAGTTTTCAGCAAAATCAGCATACACATTAAGCATCTGGTGAGTTTCTTCAAGGGCCTCTTGCTCTGTGGCATGGGCCGTATGTCCTTCTTGCCAGAGAAACTCAGCGGTACGCAAAAACATACGGGTACGCATCTCCCAACGAACAACATTTGCCCACTGGTTAACCAAAATGGGCAAGTCGCGGTAAGATTGTATCCAATTGCGATAGGTGTCCCAAATGATCGTCTCCGAAGTGGGCCTGATAATCAACTCCTCTTCCAGCTTGGCTGTTTCATCAACTACAATACCCCCATCGGGTGAATTCTTCAGGCGATAATGCGTTACCACAGCACATTCCTTTGCAAACCCTTCAACGTGGGCTGCCTCTTTACTGAAAAACGATTTTGGTATGAATATTGGGAAGTAAGCATTGGAGTGCCCTGTGTCTTTAAACATTTTATCCAGCGCCCCTTGCATTTTTTCCCAAATTGCATATCCGTAGGGCTTAATGACCATGCATCCCCTTACTGCAGAATTCTCTGCCAGACCAGCTCTTTGAACAATGTCGTTGTACCACTTTGAATAATTCTCTTCTCGCGTTGAAAAATCTTTTGCCATAATGTGCTTTGGTATAGTATTTGTTGTTTTATAGTAAAAGGAAAACGCGCAAATTTAACAAAAAACCATGAAAATCCGGTTAACTTGTTATCTTTGTTACACAGAATCAAAGGAGGAATCATTATGAAACTGCGCATTAACATATTCAGCCTGCTATTGCTCGCACTGGCAGCTTGTTCAACAGGCTATCATACGGCCAGTAAGGTAGATGACATCTATTACTCGCCAAAGGTAGTCAGGCCTGCCCAGAGCAATGAAGTAACCTATAGCGATGCAACCGTGGTCGAAGTTCCCAAAGATGCATCCACAAAAGCATCCGACACAAACGCATACACCAATGATCAGGCCGTTTCTGAACATCCGTATACAGAATACGACCCTGACAGCGACTATTATTACCTGTCTGAAAACCAGTCACAACCTGTTTTCGATAATGAAGGTAACGTCTATATTTCCAACAATTATTACGGAGATGTTTACGACTACGCCTATTCTTCAAGGATCAGGCGCTTCTACCGTCCGATGGTCTCTTCCCACTACTATTACGACCCCTTTTACACAAATATGTACTGGTATAACTACGATCCCTTCTATAGCGGTGTAAGTATCTATATGGGCTATGGAGCCATGCCATTCTACTATCCAGGATATTACTGGAATCCAGCTTTTTCCTGGCGCATGAACTGGGGCCTTGGTTATGGATGGGGCTATGACCCATTCTTCTGGCACCATGATCCGTTTGGATATAGTTACTGGCGCTCGCCCTATTTCTATAGCCCATACAGTTTTCACTCTGCATACAGGTATGGTTTTTCCTCAGGCTATTACATGGGGTTATACAACAACCCGTACTACTATCAGTATATCTATAATAGCTATGATCGAAGCAATTATCATTACGGACCGCGCGGATCTGTTGGCAGCTCAACAAGGGTAAGAGGCACAGGAACACCTGAAACATTTGCCGATGTGTTCGAGACGCGAACAAGCCGTAATGCAGCAGGTAGCAGAGAGATTATCAGCCGGGCCGATGGGCGGAGTGGTGTTGAAAAAGCAGACCAGGGCAGTACATCTCGCCCACAGCGCACAACTACCTCCCCTGATCAAACCGTTACACAACCCCGTACAGCAACAGCACAGCCCGGAAGGCAGACCGTAAGAGACAATGAGGGCCTCACCAGAGGTGAGCAGCAAACAACCCGTCAGGGAGTTGCCGACAGCAGACCCCAGACTAGGCCTGATGCTGCAACACAGACTAGGCCTGATGCCCCTGCAACACGAACCGGCAATACAACCCTGGAAAGGCCTGATGCCAGCACCAGGCCCGACGCATCTGCTATGCCCAGGCCACAAACAACGCAGCCTGCTACTACAGAAAGACCCACTCCGAGAAGTCTTGCTCCAAATCCTGCCCAAAGATACAGCAGGCCGGAACAGAGTACTCCGGCCAACCAAACAAGAGACGTTCAACCAAATTACACACCCCCAAGAACCTATACATCTCCAAGTTATCAACAACCCAGGTCTACGGAGCAATTCAGAAGCCCGCAAACTACCAGAACACCTTCTGTAACGCCACCTGCTGAAGCTTTACCTCCGGTTACCAGAACCAGAACGCAGCCCGAGCAGCAAAATATTACGCCTCAGGCAAGGCCACAGACAACCCCGACCAGACAAGACAGAGGGCAGCCAAGTTATTCACCACCGAGCAGACAGCAAACGCCAACAAGGACAACTCCTGCTACAAGGCCAACAAGCACACCATCTACCAGACCGGCAAGTACACCTTCAAGCAGTCCAAGAAGCACCCCAAGTGTGAGTCCTTCCCGGAGTCCAAGTCCAAGTTCAAGCCCTGCGCCCTCCAGATCATCCGGAGGCAGTTCTCCCAGCAGATCATCATCTGGCAGATCCGGGGGTAACCGATAACTGAACCATTTTGGTAAAAGTTCATTTTAACCTAATTCTCAACATGTAATCCTTCAGGGGCATTGCACACATGACTGTTGAATGTTCTAAAATAAATCAGACAGCAATGAAAAAAATATTTCTGACCACGGCAATCAGCGTCCTTAGCATGATCTCGTTATTTGCCCAAAATGAGATGGATGCCTTGCGATATTCTATGATACAAAACGGAGGCACAGCCAGGTTCACCAGTATGGGTGGTGCTTTTGGGGCACTGGGAGGCGACTTCTCCGTGTTGAGTCTTAATCCTGCCGGTCTGGGTATCTACAGATCGTCTGAAATAACCATTACGCCAAGCATCGGCTCGCAAAGCATTGAGTCAAGTCTCTTTGGAAACACCGAAGAAGACCTTAAGTATAACTTCAACCTAAATAATATCGGTGTAGTATTTGCCATCCCGGTAGGGAACAAAACCGATGCCGGGGGCTGGAGGTTCGTAAACCTGGGATTTGGCCTTAACCGTCATAATAACTTCAACAGCCGCTGGGCCATCGAAGGCTTCAACACCAATAACTCTTTGATGACCAGTTTTCTGGACCAGGCTCTAAGGGAAGGAAACGTAAATAATTTTGATGATTTTACCACCGGTTTAGCCTGGGAAACCTTCCTCCTTGACATGGATGATGAAGGCAATCTTTTCGTTGATATGGATGACGGAAATGTTCTCCAGCGTCAAACAATGAATACATCTGGCTACATTCGTGAGTTCGTCTTATCGGTTGGTGCAAATTATAATGACGTTCTCTACTTTGGGGCAACTGTGGGGTTGCCATCGGTCAGTTACGAACAATCCAGTATCTTTATGGAATCTGACAGTGAGAACTCCAGTCAATTTTTCAATTCTCTTACATACAGAAGCAACCACAAGACCACAGGAACAGGCTTTAACCTTAAAGTTGGGGGTATGGCCAGATTAGGGTCTGTGGTAAGACTGGGTGCAGCCGTTCACACCCCTTCTTTTTACAGTCTAAAAGATACTTACAGAGCCAATATGCGCTCCGACCTTAATTTGGACGACCCAGATTATACCGAAGCAGCCAGATATTTTGAATCACCGGAAGGTCTTTTTGAGTATGAAATTAACACACCACTTAAAGTTATTGGTAGTTTAGGCTTTGTGCTGGGCACCTCAGGCCTGTTCAGCCTCGATTATGAATATATCGACTACACCAACGCCAGGTTGCGTAGCGACGATTATATGTTCTCCCATGAAAACAATATGATCAGGAATACCCTGACAACACAGCATAACATTCGGGCAGGCGGAGAGATCAGATTAGACCCCCTTGTATTACGTGCCGGTTATGCCTTTTATTCAAGCCCCTTTGCAACCGGCGATGATGGAACACGAAATGTATTGTCGGCAGGATTTGGTATCAGAGGAAGTAGCTATACCCTGGATTTTGCCTATGCATATAGCATGTATTCTGAAGATTTTGCTTTATATGTAGTAGAGAATGCAGCAGCAAGAAGCCCTGTAGTTCAGCGCGATTATTCAGCGAGTACATTCAGGCTTACTCTGGGGTGGCGATTTTAACAATCTCATCATCAACAAGTACCCGACCGCAATACTCACAAACAATGATCTTTTTGTGTAAACGGATGTCCAGATGACGCTGAGGAGGGATCTTATTGAAGCAACCACCGCAGGCATCACGTTCTACCGGCACCACGGCCAACCCATTTCTGGCATTCTCCCTGATTCTTTCGTATGCATTTAACAAGCGCTCTTCAATGGCCTGTTTCTGCTTCTTCGACTTTTCTACGAGAGACTCCTCTTCCTTCTGGGTTTCAGCAACAATATCATTAAGCTCACCTTTTTTTGCCTCGAGATCTTTTGTGCGCTCATCCAACTCCACCTGAACCTCATCCACGCTTGCCTGTTTCGCCTCCATGGCAGCAGTAAACTCCTTGATCTTTTTCTCGGAGAGCTGGGCCTCCAGTGACTGAAATTCAATCTCTTTGGACAAAGAGTCATACTCCCTGTTGTTCCGCACGTTCATCTGTTGGGCTTCATACTTCTTGATGAGTTCCAGACTATCTTTTATGGCAATCTTTTTTGCTGAGATCTCCATTTCAAGCTCTTTGATGTCGTGATTGAACTTATTCACACGAGTAGCAAGCCCCTCAATCTCATCTTCCAGATCCTGAACCTCCAAAGGCAACTCTCCCCGTACAATACGGATTTTATCGATCTGCGTATCAATAGACTGAAGTGTAAACAAAGCAATAAGCTTCTTCTTAACTGTTTTCTCTATATTATCTTCCGTACCTGTTTCGACTGGTGTTACAGGCGAACCTTCCGTACCAGTGTTTGGATTGATCATTTTTGTCGAATCCTGATCGGTTTTTTCACTTTTTGCCATAAACTTTCAATATATTTTATTGATTGGTATGCTTTAATAATAATATACCGGATTTGTATTTACTTTTGAAATAAGGACTGCAAAGTTAATCAATTTTTTTTGAATTATATCGGCCACTAATTCTTTGGTAAATTGCTCTGTTTCATAATGACCCGCATCTACAAGAAGCAATTGACCCGAAGCATCCATAAACTGGTTGTATTTAACTTCTGATGTGATAAACGCATCAAGGCCTGAAGCAATTACTTTATCGAGTAAAAAACTACCTGCTCCGCCACAGAGTGCTATTTTCCTAATTTTTTTGCCTGATAAAAGAGAATGTTTTAAACAGGGAATGAACAGTTTTTGTTTAATCAGGTCAAAAAACTCTTTTTCATTCAATGGCGTTTCAAAGGTGCCAACAAGTCCAGTTCCAACCATATTATACTCATTGTCGAGGCGATATATATCATATGCTACCTCCTCATACGGATGATGTGCTTTCAAAGCATTGACCACCTTCTTCTCTATGTATGCGGGAAAAATGGTTTCAATCCTTACTTCGGGCTCACTATGCAATTCATTGATTTTCCCTGCAAAAGGATTGGTGCTTTCTCCTGCGCGAAATGTACCGAAACCTTCAACATTATAGCTACAGGAGTCATAGTCACCAATATGACCTGCACCGGCATTAAACAAACCAGCCCTTAAGGCTTCAGCATGTTGTACCGGACAAAAGGTTACCAATTTTCTCAACAATCCTGTAACAGGCTCAAACACCTGTAAATCGTTTAACCCGAGAACCGAGGCCAGTTTATGATTAACTCCCGACATAACAGAATCTAGATTCGTGTGGATAGCCAAAATACCGATATCTTTTTTTATTGCTTGAATAACAACTTGCTCCGTATAATGCTTTCCTGTCAACCTTTTTATGCCTTTAAACAATACCGGATGATGAGACACAATTAACCCACAGTCAAGCGAAACGGCTTCTTCAACAACTTCGGGTGTCACATCCAAACATACCAGAACACGCTTGATCTCCCTTTCAGGGTCTCCCAATTGCAGTCCGCTGTTGTCATAATCTTCCTGAAGTGAAAATGGAGCAACAGTTTCTAAAACTGCCATCAAATCTTTTATTCGTACCATAGTTCAATATTTTGTGTAATGAGCTGACTCTTAAAACGGTTTCTGTTTTTTGTTTCACATATAAATGCAGATGTTAAACGTTTGGTTATCAACGATAAACCATCGGCGAAGATCAGCGTAACTTGTGCTGAGCGTTGTCGAAGTGTCAGCGGGAGAATACTTTTATTGCGGCATCCGAAATGCAACTGAAAACACCTGCAACTCAAAGATAAAAAAAGAAATTATCTTCAGACTGTATATATGCTCAAAAACAATTCATTATCTTTGACACATGGCCTGGCTTCGAGTAATATTATTTCCTTTTTCATTGATTTACGGATTGGTTGTTCATATCAGAAACAAGCTTTTTGATTGGCATATTTTGCCTTCCCGTGAGTTTCCTGTTCCTGTTATCAGTATAGGAAACCTTAGCACAGGGGGCACAGGAAAAACACCACACGTCGAGTACCTGATACGTTTGTTAAACGAAGAAAGAAGAATCGCAGTGTTAAGCAGGGGGTACAAAAGAAAAAGCAAGGGTTTTGTCCTTGCCGGTGAGGATTCATCTGTGCATGATATTGGTGATGAGGCGTATCAGATTAAGCATAAATTTCCTGATGTTCTTGTTGCTGTGCATGAAAGAAGAAGTGCAGGGATCAAACATATTTTAAAAACCCATCCTGAAACAGATCTGATTATTCTTGATGATGCATTTCAACATAGGTATGTAAAGCCAGGGTTAAATATATTGCTTACAGAGTATTATAACCCCTTCTTCAGGAATTTCCTGCTTCCATGCGGAAACCTCAGAGAGCCAAAGTCTGGAATTAACAGGGCCGATGTGGTCGTTGTCACAAAAACTCCTTCCGTGTTTTCACCACTTGACCGCCGCTTTTTCCTGCAAAAGCTAATGCCCTATAAAACAGAAAATGTCTTCTTTTCCAGCCTCAAATACTCCTCGCTGATACCTTTGAACCACTATTCAGGAAAAACAAAGTCTTTAACTTTTAAAACCATCTTCCTGATAACCGGTATTGCCAATCCTGAGGCTCTGGAAGAACACCTTAAAAAACAGTGTCAGGAATTAATTGTATACAAATTTCCTGACCATTACCAATTCAGGATTAATGACCTGAAAAACATCCTTAATGATTACCAGGCCAATATAAGCAGATCAAAGGCGATCATTACCACAGAAAAAGATGCCACCAGACTTCATTCGCCTGACTTGAAAAAGACTCTTTCAAAGGCAGCTGTTTATTATTTACCCGTACAGGTAAGCTTTCATGAGCCCGACAGAAAAGATGTGGAAGAAATCATCTTTTCATTTCTGAAGAAATTTGATGCACCCCAACACATAATAGAGTAACGCTGCATAATGGTTCAACGTGTTGACACCTGTATTATCCATGCTTTTGATGCAGGCTAGAAGGGAAGGTCATCCCCTTCATCTTTCTCTGTACTGGATCCTGAAGATTGAGAAAAATCCTGATCCGATGGCGGTGGTGGCTCATCACGCTGATCACGGCCACCGACAAAAGTCATGTTTTCACCCACAATCTCAGTAGTGTACCTCTTGATACCCTCTTTGTCATCCCACTGTCGTGTTCTGATCCGTCCTTCAATATATACCTGACGCCCTTTGGCAAGAAATTTTTCTGCCAGGTCTGCCAATGCACCCCATAGCACAATGTTGTGCCATTCAGTTTCCTCAACACGTTTCCCATCCTGTGCCTTATACGATCTGTTGGTTGCCAACGAAAATGTAGCAACTTTAGCTCCGCTTTCCAGGTTGCGGACTTCGGGGTCTTTCCCCAGATTTCCCAATAAAATAACCTTGTTCACTCCAGACATATCTTTCAGTTTTTACATTAATAAATAGATTTTCAGGCCTAAATTATACTATTTTTAAATAAATACCAATACTTTTTTCGACGAACGGTATGTTGGTGATGTGCAATTGGTTGCATTTATAGTAAGTTTTATGCTGACTTGTTGATTTGTTGATTTATTGATTTGACGGATACTGGCTTGATTAACAACAGAATAGACTACATGATAAAGGTCTTTATCCAGAAGATAGGGTCATATGCTTACCATTTAAAATATCTAATAACAGAAAAGCATATATTACCATCATTCAGATTAACAATTTTGATCACTCACAAAAGTAGTGATAGTTTTGTATTAAAAAAATCACGACCTTTGAATAAATATTGGATCATCTATTTTGAAACACCTTCAGGCTTAACAACATAACCTACATTATCATGAAGCGTTGTGCCAAAATAAATCGTACGGCAATTGCACTTTTTACTCTTTTCGTTTGTGTACAATGTTCGCTGATTGGCAAAGAAGATTTTTTAGCTTCGGAAGAAGCAAGATTAGAAGTCAGATATGCCAGTCAAAAGGCCAGCACAAACCTTGATGAGGCAAGGCGTATCCCCAGTATACAGGCCCTGAGTTATTTAACAGATTTACTGCCCGCACATTCTGCAAAGCAGTTGCCCGTTATAATTGACGAACCCTTTTTAAGAGGGCCCGGCCATTTTTTTCCACTCAACATCCTGCTCCATGAAGATTTTCTTCAAACATTTAGTCCTGAAATTGTTACAGGCACGCCCGGTCTGTACAAATTCAATTTCCTAACCGGCAACTTTGATCTGATTGATATGGAGGTAGATTATCTTAGGTATATCTTTCCGGCCAACGACAACGACAAAGACTCGTTGAGAATCACTGCGTCTTTTACCATTGAAGATGTTCATTATATTGAGATTGAAACAACCATTGATGACGTTTTACAGGTTCAAAAACATATTACCCGGTATCAGGCAAGCGTCTTCCTGAATAAACGAACGCAGATGTTGTACTCATACAATGCGTCATACAGCAATACAGGTTTACCGGTTGATGTTGACATTGAAATGAGAATGAATCCTTATCATTTGCAAATGAAGC
>SKYG01000186.1 GCA_007128045.1 Bacteroidales bacterium
CCAAGGAGGCGGGCGAGATTGCCGGCTTGAAGGTAAGAAGGATTATCAATGAGCCTACCGCTGCTTCACTGGCCTATGGCCTGGATAAAAAAGACAAAGATATACGGATCGCAGTCTTCGACCTGGGTGGAGGTATGTTTGATCTCTCAATCCTTGCACTTGGTGATGGCGTATTTGAGGTCAAATCGACCCATGGTGACACCCACCTGGGCGGTGATGACTTTGACGATGTGATCATCAACTGGCTGGCCGACGAGTTTAAAAAGGACGAAGGAATTGACCTCCGCAAAGACCCGATGGCATTGCAACGCCTGAAAGAAGGCGCGGAAAAGGCAAAGATAGAGTTATCAAGCTCTACAAGCACCGAGATCAACCTGCCCTATATCATGCCGGTAGACGGTATTCCGAAGCACCTGGTCAGGACGTTGACACGCAGCCAGTTTGAACAGCTTTCTGACAAGCTTATTCAGGCCACCCTGGAACCATGTAAAAAAGCCCTTAGCGATGCCAAACTGCAACCATCAGATATCGATGAGGTAATACTCGTTGGAGGATCTACAAGGATACCAGCCATCCAGGAGGTCGTTGAAAAGTTCTTTGGCAGAAAGCCATCCAAAGGGGTGAATCCTGATGAGGTCGTTGCCATTGGCGCTGCCATCCAGGGAGCCGTACTTACCGGTGAGATCAAAGATGTGCTGCTGCTGGATGTTACTCCACTCTCTTTGGGTATTGAGACGCTGGGTGGGGTTATGACAAAGCTTATTGAAGCCAACGCCACCATCCCAACAAAAAAATCAGAGACCTTCTCCACCGCGGCCGACAATCAGACATCGGTAGAGATTCATATATTACAGGGTGAAAGGCCTATGGCCAAAGACAACCGCACCATCGGGCGTTTCCATCTCGACGGTTTGCCACCAGCCCTAAGAGGTATGCCGCAAATTGAGGTGACGTTCGACATTGATGCCAACGGCATCTTGAATGTCTCAGCCAAAGATAAGGCTACAGGAAAATCTCAACAGATACGGATAGAGGCCTCTTCGGGCTTAAATGAGGAAGAAATCAAGCGCATGAAGGCTGAAGCTGAAGCCAATGCTGAGGCAGACAGGAAACTGAAAGAAGAGATCGAGAAGATCAACAGCGCAGATGCCCTGATCTTCCAGACAGAGAAGCAGATGAAGGAGTTTGGCGATAAGATTCCTGCCGAGAAGAAAGAACCTATTGAAAAGGCCCTGAATGACCTGAAGGAAGCACATAAAAACAAAGATATCGTCGCTATTGATACTGCTATGGCTGCCCTGAATACCAGCTGGCAAGCGGCCAGCGCCGAGATGTATCAGGCATCACAGACAGCCGAACAAGGTGGACAAGCCACCGGCCAGGCGCAGCAAGATGCCAGCCAGGATGCCGGCAGTCAGAATAAGGATGATGGTGATGTTACGGATGTGGACTTTGAAGAGGTAAAATAAGCTAAAGGAGCTCTCTGGCAATACGAAGTGCCTTGTCATAATTGGGGTGATCACCAACTTCTCTTACCAGTTCTACGTATCTTACGAGATCGGTCTGGTCGATAATGATGATCCCCCTGGCAAGCGTACGGTGTTCCTCAATCAGAAAACCATATTTGATGCCAAAGTCGACATCTTTGTGGTCTGATACAGTAACCAGTTTGTCTATCCCTTCAGCGGCACAAAACCTTTTTAAAGCAAACGGTAAGTCGCAGGAAATGGTGATTACCTGAACATCCTGCAATTTTGATGCCTCCAGGTTAAAGCGTTTGGTCTGTTCACCACATACATCAGTGTCAATACTCGGCAACGATGATATGATTTTCACCTTCCCGGAAAAGTCGCTTAGTTGCATGGGGGTCAGGTCTGGGTACACAGCAAAAAAGTTTTTGGCCTGCAAGTTTGGTTTTATCTGCTTACCCATTAAAGTAACAGGCTTTCCATCAATAGTAACAAGGTTTTTATTTCTTTTCATAATAGCTTCCTGAAAACAATTTACATAAGGTTTTATACTGTTATGAAACAAGATATGTTCGGATTTGTTTAAATTGACAACGGCTGAATGTTTTTCTACAAGCTTACGGGATCATCAACAACATAATTTGAATGCATAAAAAAACCGGGATAGCATCCCGGTTTTTTTTATGGCATATGATCATTCATTTCCTGTCGAAGAAAGGATTTTTTGCGGTAGCGGAAAGAGGGATACCATAAATGATTGGCACATCGTCGCCCAACAGATTCATTTCCTTTGCAGCCACTCCTATTGTATACATGATGCGGTTATCGACGCGGTGGTCCATGGCAACGCCAACAGCAGAACCAATGGCGATGCCAAGATCCCCCGTATTGAAAGCACAGGGCACATCAGGATGCTCCTTTTTTTGTGAGCAGCCCTGGAAGCCACAGTATCCGCAGTACACCAGATTGATAGTGCTTATCTTTGTTCCAAACAGAACAACCACGTCAGCTTGGTTTAACACGTTGATGGCATCTCTGGTAAATATCTGGTTATCTTCCCTTTCACCAATTTCTTTCATGGTACGGGCCAACTCCTGAAGTTCACGGTCTGTCACGATGGCACATACCAGATTGCTGACCCCTCTTGCCTTGGGGGCAGTTACTGCGGCAACAACCATCTTCTTTGCTACATCAATCAGGGTGTCTTTGATAATATCCTGTTCATTATATATGGCCATAGGAAGAATTCTTATCAGGATAAGTCTACAAATTTTGAAATACTTTCAATAAATGAAAGGGGCACGACAGTCTGTTTGGATGGATCAGTATGCTTGGCTATCACCAACTCTACATCAGACTTTCCTTCTGAGTGTCCATTCGTTTTTGACAGACCACCACGATGAAGAAATACCACAAGGTCTGACAGTTCACTAATAAATACCGGTAATTCTTTCAGCGCAGGTCTCTCTGCACGCACAAAGCCAGGAAAGGAATTGGGCATTTGTGAAAATAACAATACAGGAAGGTTTAATTCACTGGCAATATCTTTTAACTGTTTTACGATGTTACTAAGCTGCTCAGACCGGCTTTCAGGATCAGCAATGTGGGTGGTGAGCAACTCCAGATAATCGATAATAATCAGGTCTATGTGATGAACAAATTTTAACTGCCGGCATCGTTGTAACAATTCAGTAACAGTGAGTGTGGGGGAATCATCAAAAAAAATGTTTGCTCTGGCAATACTGCTCAACAAGGAGTGCATATGATCTTTTTCACTGGCCTTAAGAGGGCCATGTTTCAGTTTGTTGAGCGACATGCCTGTTTCACTCTCAATAATCCTGCTGGTCATTTTCTGATTAGACCGCTCAGCAGAGAATATGGCTAACGAATAGTTATTCTTGATGGCCATATTGTTGGCAACAGACAATAAAAAAGCGGTCTTACCCATACCTGGTCTTACCGCTACTGTTATCAGTTGCCCCTTTTGTAGTCCGCCTGTTGCATTGTCGAGCGCCTTAAACCCTGTTGATAACCCATTCAAAGGAAGGTCTTGCCCGAAGTTCTTTTGCAGTGCTTGGTTTACCAGATCGCGGATACTGGTAAACGCAAACACCTCTGTCTGCTCTGTGACTTCTAAAGTGTTTTGCTCCATGATACTATATTTTTAATGAACATATTGCCTCAAATATATAAAAAAAAAGACACCAAACCTGTTAAAAAATGCTATAAGTAATGTTTCGAATGAATAATTTTCAACTATTTGTTCGCGAACAATTATCCAGGGTAATTTTATGCTCCATTGAACTTTCTCAGGTACTGCCTTGTTGATTGATTAACAGCAGATATATCAAGCAACAAACAGCTCTAAAACACAGAATTCCAGCAATGATGCATTACTCCATAAATGATCTGGAAAAAATAACAGGTATCAAAGCCCACACCATCAGGATGTGGGAGAAACGATATAATGCCGTTCAGCCCGAACGTACATCTACCAATATCAGATACTATAAAGATTGCGACTTAAAAAAACTTTTAAACATTAGCACGCTGAATAAGCATGGGATCAAAATCTCGCATATCATCAGGATGTGTCAGGAAGAGATCAATGAAAAGATCCTGGAACTATCAAACAGTGCTACAGATTTTGAAAGTTATATCAATAGCCTGGTGGTCGCCATGATCGAGTTAAATGAAGATAGCTTCGAAAAGATCCTGTCCAACTCACTCATTAAAATTGGCTTTGAAAAAACGGTTACACATGTGTTGTATCCATTTCTTGAAAAAGTAGGGGTATTATGGCTGGTGGGTACCATAAACCCCGCACAGGAACACTTTATCGTTAACCTGATCAGACAAAAACTAATTGTGGCTATCGATGGTCAGGAGAAGGTTGACCATGAGAATGCCAAAACATTTTTGCTGTTTCTTCCGGAAAATGAACTTCATGAGCTTGGATTGCTATTTTATACCTACCTGATTAAAAAGAAAGGACACAAGGTGATATACCTGGGTCAATCGGTTCCCTATAATGACCTGATCGAAGTCCTGAAGATCAGAAACGCCCATTACCTGTTCACGTATTTTGTTGCCGGCCTTACCACTGAAGATATCCCCGCCTATTTATCAAAACTGTCAGCAGACCTTCCCAATCAGAAAATTTTTGTTACCGGCCTTCAGGTAAATAAAAGCAACCTAAAGCTGCCAAACAACATCACCCCCATCCAACATGCAGAGGCCTTCAGAGAGATGCTGAATACTTTGTAACAGACCTTTCGACTTTTCGACCTTCAGACCTTCCGACTGTATTCCTTGTATGAACAGGGCTTTTATATTATTTAACAAAAATAATATAGGCAATTTATTTCATATGTCGATTAATTTATTTAATTTTATAATACAAACATTGATATTTAGTCAACGAATCAAAGGTATTACTAAACTTAATTTGTTAAAAAACTAAAAACATGTTGGAACTGTAATTTTTTTGTTTAACTTTACATTAATTAAATTAAACATTTAATCAAACCCTTATCACTCATGACAGCAGTAGAATTTAA
>SKYG01000232.1 GCA_007128045.1 Bacteroidales bacterium
CATGAAAAAGGATATTACCTGGAACATCCGGCCCCCGAAGGATATTTTTCCGAACTGACATGCAATCTAATTGCATTGCAAATGGAACTTGTGCCAGAAGATCTACGCCCATATATACTGGGTTTTGTCAGAGACCAAATCACCTCGATGGATTACAGGGTATTTACAGGGATTTTGGGTACCTGGGCATACATCCACATATTGAGGGAAGAAGACAGGGACTTGTTATACAAGATCGTGATGAACCGGGAGTATCCCGGCTGGGGATATTTTTTAGAACACCTGCATGCGTCAACTTTAAACCAAACATGGGAAGGTAGTGGCGATTACAATCATTGCATGCTGGGTGGTATTGACGCATTCTTTTACGGTGACTTGCTTGGGATACGGATCGATGCTGCCTCCAACGAAGGCCGGGTTGTCATCAATCCATTTTTTCCGGAAGGCCTGTCAGAAGCTTCCGGAAGCGTGAATACAGCATACGGAGTGGTGGCATCGGCATGGAAGAACGAAGGTCATAAGGTGACATGCCAGATCAGCATTCCTGCCAATACCAGGGGCATCTTTGTGTTTCCTGCCATACAGTCTGGTCAAAGCCTGTATGTAGACGGCGTGCTGGTGGTTGAAGGTAACAAAGTGGCCAATGCTCTCCCGGATTGGATAAAAAGTGTTGGTGTAGGATCTGACCCTAATGACAACCAGTTGGTATTGGGTTCAGGCAGCTACGAGGTTGTGATCAGCAGGTGATATGATCCCAAATTGGTCAGTGGAAACCTGTCTCTTTGCCGGGTTATCATTCATATGAAGCAACCGAGGCAAAAAATAGATAGTAAATACTAAACCTCAAACGAATACAAATATTTGGTGCGGCAATGTTCCTGATATTGGTATTCCCCGGGAAATACTTGTTAAAGGATATTTTTTTATATAATAAAACCGTAAAAATGATGAAAAAACACTTATTGTTATTCGTTTCAGTATTTTATATGGTATTCGCCCTTCAGGCCAGCGAAGTGTTTGTCGAGGCCGAAAACTTTGACGTCAAGGGAGGTTGGGTCGTTGACCAGCAGTTTATGGATTTGATGGGTTCTTCATATCTTTTGGCTCATGGGATGGGTGTTCCAGTGGCGGACGCCGTTACGCAGGTGACGTTTCCATCAACGGGAGAGTACCGTGCATTTGTGCGTACCTTTAACTGGACATCCCCATGGTATAGTGGTGAGGGTCCTGGTAGGTTTGCGCTTGTGGTTAATGGACAGGTCGTTGGTTCTCCGCTTGGTACAAAGGGTGACTCATGGATGTGGCAGGAGGCAGGTGTTGTCAACATCACGCAGACAAATGCAACGGTATCCTTGCGCGACCTGACCGGGTTTAATGGACGCTGTGACGCCATATATTTTACCAAGAGGAACTCCCCGCCCCCGGATGAAATGGCTTCACTGGAGCGATTTCGCAGGAAGCAATTAAATTTGCCTGGAAAACCTTTACATGCAGGGGATTATGACTTTGTTGTTGTTGGAGGCGGTATAGCAGGGATTGCGGCAGCCATCTCAGCAGCCCGGCTTGGTTTGCAGGTTGCCCTGATCCAGGATCGCCCCGTGCTTGGCGGCAATAACAGCTCTGAAGTCAGGGTTCACCTGGGTGGTCGTATCAATCTGGAGCCATACCCTGCCCTGGGTGAAGTGGTAAAGGAGATTGGCCCTTCACGTGGCCGGAATGCACAACCCCCTGAAATATATGAAGATGAGAAAAAGATGGCCATGGTACTTGCCGAGGAGAACATCTCCCTGTTTACCAATTACAGGGCGTATGACGTAAAAATGAGGCGCGGCCGGATCACACATGTGGTTGCCAGACACATTGAAACTTCTGAGGAATTGTCTTTTTCGGCTCCCGTATTTGCCGACTGCACGGGTGATGGCACCATCGGTTACCTGGCAGGTGCAGATTATGCAATGGGTCGTGAAGGACGGGATGAGTTTGGCGAGGAGACCGCACCCGAAGTGGCCGACAAGATGACCATGGGATCATCGGTACAGTGGTATTCTGTAGAAGAAGACAGCCCACAGCCTTTTCCCCCGTTTGAGTATGGGCTGGAATTTAATGAAGAGAGCGTGCAAAAGGTAAAAATGGGAGAATGGAGCTGGGAGACCGGTATGAATCTGAACCAGATCTATGAGTTTGAAAAAATCCGTGACTATGGTTTGCTGGTTATTTTTTCAAACTGGTCATACCTAAAAAACAAAAGTTCGGTAAAGGACGAATACCGCAATAGCCGACTTGACTGGGTAGCCTATGTGGCAGGGAAACGTGAGTCGCGGCGATTGCTTGGAGATATTATTTTAACTGAGAATGACATTGTTGATTATGTCATTTATCCCGATGCAAGTGCACCCACATCCTGGACGATAGACCTTCATTATCCGCATCCTGAGAATTCGGAGCATTTCCCCGGACGTGAATTCAGGTCGATCGCCAAACACCAGATCATACACCCATACCCTTTGCCTTACAGGTGTTTTTATTCGCGCAATGTTGACAACCTGTTCATGGCAGGCCGCAACATCAGTGTTACACATGTGGCTCTGGGAACGATACGCGTGATGCGCACCACAGGCATGATGGGCGAAGTGGTGGGCATGGCGGCAGCCATATCAAAAAGGCACAATACCAATCCGCGTGGTGTGTATTCCAGGTATTTGCATGAATTGCAGGAGCTCATGACACAGGGCGTCGGAAAATACGACGTTGAAGACGAACAAATTTACAACCTGGGAAGAACATTGGGTCCCAGGGAATAATTATGATCCCTTGCCTTTTACGCATGGAACGGTCATCGATCACCACCCTGACGGGCTTTGAATTGACACGGGGCGACTACCAACTGGTCTTTCCGGAAATGTTGCATCTGGAGCGTTTGGAAGTGGAAGCAATTAACAAAAAGTCATTTTTGACAGCCCTTCCACCTGGCCAGCAAAATGAATACAGCTTTTCCATTATCGTATATGGGGGAATTGGAAGCAATGACAGTAAGTAAACTAAGCGCAATACATAGAAGGCAAAAGGTCGAAGGTCGGAGGTCGAAGGCGGAGAATCCCATGCGGCCATCACGCTTCCATCCATTTTTGGAGATAACATGGTGCTGTAGCAGCAAACGCATGTAGCCATCTGGGGGTATGCAACGGCCTTTTCTTCCTGACAATCCGTAAACACGCGATGAACTGGTTGAGTACTATCTTGACTCCTTTCATATTTTACCTGGCAGATGCATGCAGTTCCTGCGTCTTCGTTACACTGTTCCTGGCGCTGGGATGATGGCTTTGATATCGACAGAACCGAATGCCGGTTCCTGGGGTCCGAGACGGAGGTTTGAATTCATGACTTCTTCCCAGGTGACTTCCTTGCCTGAATATGCCGACATCCTGCCCATGATGCCTACCAGCGTCGAGTTGGCGCAATCTTCACCGGTATTCAAGGGTGTATTGTTGCGAATGGCGGCGACAAGGTCGATTATTTCCTGATCATAAGGGCTTTTAATGGCTTGTGGCGATGGTTGACCTTGCTCATCCAGTGGGTATTGGTATTGCCAGGTTGTTTCGCCCTGTAGGTTCTGTATGAAACTTCTGCAGTTTGACATGCCTTCGGTACCCATGATAAACTCTGAGACATTGTTTGCGCAACCGTTTATTTGCCGGCACATGCTGTGCATATGGGTATTGTCGTCGAAAACATAATCCACGCTGAAGAAGTCATACTGATCTCCTGTCAATCGTCGGTGCCTTCCGCCGAATCCAACTGCTTTTACGGGGTATTTGCCTTTAAACCAGTGAACTACGTCGATGTTATGAATATGTTGTTCAATGATATGATCGCCTGAGAGCCAGCACCAGTTAACCCAATCGCGCAACATGGCCTCCATGTCGTTCCAGCCGGGTTGCGGGTTCACATGCCAGAGTTGGGGCTGATTCCAATAGGCGCTTGCGCCAATGATCTCACCGATGGCACCTGCTTTGATATGTTGGTAGGTGGTGACATAGTCTCTTTGGTGATGACGTTGCATGCCATGAATGACTTTGAGTCCGGCAACATCGGCCATGCGAGCAGAAGCCATGATGGCTCTGGCACCTACGGGGTCGACAGCTACGGGTTTTTCCATGAAAACGTGTTTTCTTGCCCTGACAGCCGCATCGAAATGGCTGGGACGAAAAAACGGAGGGGCAGCCAGCAATACGACATCTACATCTGACTCAATTACCTTCTGGTATGCATCAAAGCCGAGAAAGCATTTTTCGTCGGCTATTTCAACATTTTTTCTTTCTTTTAATTGATTCCGGCATCTGTCAAGGCGTTCGGAAAACACATCGCCGAGTGCGGTGATCTCAAGTCCGGGCCCTGCATCCAGGAAGTTGATGGCGGCTCCGGTGCCACGGCCACCACATCCGATCAGTCCGGCTTTTAAGGTTCTACCAGCTGGTGCTTCGTCCAGAAAAACAGGTTCTTTACCACGTTTTGTGCGGCCGCTGCTACAGGATTTAAGTAAAACACCTGCACCCAGTGCACTCAGGGCAGCTACTGAAGCCGCATCTTTCATGAACCGGCGGCGATTTGACAATGTTGATTGTTGTTCCATTGGTTTATTTGTCGACGATCAGCTCGTGTGTGTTTTATGTGCTGATTGTTATGCTTTTACTTCTTATTTTTATAGGAGTGGAGTTATTTTTTCTTTCTCCTGATGAGGAAAATGGCCACAGCAGCGACAACAACCAGCACCACTGCAATGATAATAAGCGTTGTGTGGTTGCCGGATGAGTTGTGGGTAACCACCGTGTCGAAGACCAGGTTTTGATCCATAAAGGAACTATCTTGTGCAGCCGTGTTATCGGTTGCTAACTCCTGATTCTGCGACATAAGTTGCCATGGCCAAAAGAAGCTCGCTGTCATCAGGGACGCGATAATTTTTTTGATGTATTTCATTCGAATAAATTTTTTTAAATTGGTTAAATGGAACCCTCTAACGTTTATACA
>SKYG01000323.1 GCA_007128045.1 Bacteroidales bacterium
CAGGAACAGGCTTTTGAAAACGATAATATCAGAAAAAATGTGTTGGGACTTTTAACTGGAGTGGATCTGAATTTCTCAAATCTTGTTATCTCCCCCAGGGTGGGATGGGATTTCCAGACCAACCACGGCGACGGTTCATCTTCAACACCCCGGTATAAAAACCGGTGGATACAGTTGATGGTCGGATTGAAAATCTAACACTAGATTTTTTAGAATAAAACACAAATGGCCTTTGTCGTCATGTTTAACATAATACGGATAAACCATGGATGAAATTTACCTGGAAAAAGAAAGATCGCATTGGCTGTCTGTATCATTCTGCCTGGATATCGCATCAGCTCTTTTTTATTGTCTGTTATTTCAAAACAAATATAACAACAGGAATGGTTTAGAATGCGCAGCCGACCTGGATGACGCCGACATGTTGTTGCGTGAATATTTTGGGTATCCAATCAACTCCCCAAATAATCATGATGAATGATATCTGGAAAGGCAAATCATAGCGCCACAGAGGGTTGTATTGTCTGACAATTTAGTTATTGCTTTCAGGACTCTCCGCCGATTATCTATGAAATATGTAAGATTAATCTAAAAAGATGTAACAAATTTTCATTGTTGAGACCTTAAATTTACCATGTAAAACATTCTTTACAACTGAGCTCGCCAGCTGCGGGTACCCAAACACGTTTAATTATGAAAAAGTTCACATTCTACCTTGCAACAGCATTATTGATGATTTTTTTGATGCCAAACCAGTTAAAAGCAGGCGCGGAAGATGACCAGGTTGCCTATGCTGCCATTGAAGCGGTTGAAACAGAAGAGGCCATTGAAATAATTGATACGGAAGAGGCCATTGATGCAGAATCAGAAGCCTTGATTTCCCGGCTCGAAGAAATCAATGAAATGGACAAGTCAGACCTGACTCGCTCAGAAAGGAGAGAACTTCGTAAAGAAGTCCGCGAGATTGAAAAAACCCTTATCTTAAATAGCGGAGGCGTTTACCTTTCTGTAGGCGCCCTAATTCTTGTAATAGTGTTACTTGTCCTTTTACTGTAAGACATGATGAAAAAAATAGGCTTGATCGTTTTGATCATTGGACTGGCAATCACTCTTTTTACGGGGTTTAAATATATTACCCGCGAAAAGGTGGTCGATATTGGAGATATCCAGATATCACGCGATAAAACAAATACTGTATCCTGGTCGCCGCTAATCGGTGTGGGTGTTATGGTTGTTGGCGCGGGCATATTTTTGTTCGGACAAAAAAGTAAATCTTGACAAAGAAATTACAAGTATTTTAACCCTTTTTGATAGGGCATTAAACATTAATATTTAACAATCAACAACATGGGAAATTTACTCTACGTCATCGCTGTAATATTGGTTATTTTATGGGCTGTCGGATTTGTGGGGTTTCAGGCCGGAGGTATTATACACGTTCTGCTTGTAATTGCCATCATAGCAATATTGTTTCAGGTAATCCGTGGCCGAGGCAGAAGAATTTTCTGAAAAAGTTCAATGCTTTTCACGAAAATGCTGCCAATATAATTGACAAAGTAAAAGAGGGAGTTGCATACTATGCCTAAAAGGTTTAAGTAGTTGCAGACATATAAACAATCTTATGAAACACCGGGAGGATGGCATGGAAGGGAATGCTAAGCTGATAGAATCGCTTTACGAAAAAGCTGTGGATTACGGTGTTACAAGTTTTGAACTGGTAAAACTCAAAGCCCTGGATAAGACATCGGAAGTTGCTTCCTCTTTTTTACCGAATGCTATTGTTTTTGTAGTATTAGCATCATTTTTGCTTTTGGTGAATGTTGGACTTGCATTATGGCTGGGCGAAATTCTTGGAAAAGTATTTCTCGGGTTGTTTATTGTCGCAGGTCTTTATGGTGTCATAGCATTAATATTGCACTTTTTTTTGCATCATTGGATGAAAAAGCTTTTCCAGAACTACATCATTAAATTGATGTTTAAATAAAACCATATGGAAAATATCTCTTCTGTTGCTGACATAAAAAATGCCATTCGTTTTCTGGAAACCGATCAGGAAGTCAAGGGCCAACAATTAAGGGTACAGTTTAACAACATCATAGAAAGCTTCAAGCCCGTAAATCTGTTAAGAAACGCCGTTCAGGAGATATCGTCTTCGTCCTTTCTGATGAAGAATATCGCAGGAGCTGTTGGGGGGGTAGCCTCTGGTTACTTGTTAAAAAGAATTGTTTTTGGTGCTTCAAAAAATATTTTAAAAAGACTACTGGGCATTGCCTTGCAATATGGTATAACAAACTTTATTGTCAGACATCCTGATGATATTGCAGCCTATGGACAGGTTTTACGGCAACGCATTTTTCACAAAAAAAGGCCAGCTTCTGATAATCTTTGAAACAGACAAACCTAACTGTCCTAAATTGCTCCATGAAAATGGCCGGAAGGCGCGGTTGAAAAATGAGCTGACTTTCCGGTTTTTTTTGAGAAAATATGTAATTCATGTAATCACTCCTTGACATCTCGTTACAATTATTATAATTCTGTACCTTAACTCTGAATAAAACTTAAACTCATTATTATGTCGCTACTTACAATTTTAGTTGTGCTGATTGGTGCTGGACTCCTTTTATGGCTGGTCAATAACTTTATCCCCATGGATCGTAAAATAAAAACGATTCTGAATGTCGTTGTGGTTATCCTTGTCATCATTTGGCTTTTAAAGGCATTTGGCCTGTTCGATTCGCTGAACAATATTCAATTTTAAAGGGTTTCATCTTACTGATTACGTTGTTTTTTTGACTTTCGACCTTCGACCTTCGACTTTTGACAAATTTTAAACCCATGAGAAAGTTATATTTTTTGCTCGCAATCACTTTCGTGCTGACAAGTTGCGCTCTAAACCAGGTTACAGGCCGGAAGCAACTGAATCTAGTCAGTGAATCAGAGATGCAGTTAATGGCTGTTGACCAATACAGTGCCTTTTTAAGTGAACATAAAGTGTTGCATCCTGCCAGCAGTCCCAGTGCTGCCATGGTGACACGCGTTGGAACACGCATCGCCAACGCTGTTACCGGATATTATACCAGGCAGGGGATGCAAGACATTCTTGAAGGCTATGCCTGGGAGTTTAGCACCATCGACGAAAAAGATGTGGTCAATGCATGGTGTATGCCTGGCGGGAAAGTTGCCGTATACACCGGCTTACTACCGGTAACCCAGAATGAAACAGCCCTGGCTATTGTGATGGGCCATGAGATTGCCCATGCCGTTGCAAAACATGGTAATGAAAGGATGAGCCAGGCCATGGTGCAGCAATTAGGGGGCGTGGCACTGCAAGTTGCATTGGCACAGCAACCCCAGCAAACGCAAGAACTATTTTTAATGTCGTATGGCATCGGAAGTACCGTTGGAGCCATGTTGCCATGGTCGCGACAGCAGGAAACTGAAGCGGACAAATATGGGCTTATATTTGCGGCCATGGCAGGTTATGATCCACGCGAAGCCATCCCATTCTGGGAACGGATGTCAGCAGCAGGAGGTGAAAGTCCACCTGAGTTTTTAAGTACCCACCCATCTGATAATACAAGGATGAGGAAGCTGAAACAGTTCATGCCCGAAGCCCTGACCTATTATACGCCCTGAATTTTTCATTGAAGCTTCCTTTACGCAATAGTTACAGATGGATTTGTTCAACCCTGGCTGGTTTGTAAGATATTGCATCCGACAATAAAAAAGGGGCTGTCTATCAGGTGTTTTATTACCTGCAAGACAGCCCCTAAATAATTGCTTTGTGGGTATATTATTTACTTGTTAAAACCGGTATCCCAGCGACACACCGTAACCAGTGTTTTTCACCTCTGATTTGTTATCTCCGGGTAGTCTGTTGTCTTCAGGGTTAATTTTCAGTAATCCCAGTTGGGTGTTCAGCTGGAAGAATAGACCGCCGGCCATCTCATACCCGGCAAAAACATTTGCCCCTGCATCAAATGCTTTGAAGTAGGTGTTGGTTAGCGGATCACTGGCATCCAACTCATTTTTAAATTCAATGTCATTTGTGTAGGAAACCGAGCCGCCCTCATATTTATCCTTGCCACTAAAGGCATAACCTGCATAGGGGCCAAACCCAACCAATACATACCCATTTCCCAACATGCCCTTATAAACGAGATTCAAGGGAACTTCTATATACGACAGGTTGATTGTTCTCGTTACCGGGGCGGTTTCGTTTTTAGCGCCTTTGGTTGAGAATAGTACTCCAGGTTGAAAATAAAACTCAGGCGCGATAGGTATCTGGATGTTTAATCCGGCGTGATACCCTACGATCATATCGTTTTCAAGCTTGTCTCCGGTGTAATCCTTCCCGTTAAGAGTCTGTAAGTTTACGCCTCCCAGAACACCGAATGCGGTTCTTGGGTTTGCGGGCATTTGAGCCATGGCAAAAGAAGCCGTAAGCGTTAGTATGATGGCAATTGAAAAAAATTTGTTTTTCATTTTGTTGTTTAAGTTTAGGTGAATAATTCTAATTGCTTGCTGCTGCTTCAGCATCAGCCCGCATCTTTTCATTTGCAGTAATCATAAATTCGACCCTGCGATTTTGTGCACGACCTTCTTCGGTATCATTCAGATATTTTGGTAAATTTTCTCCATATCCAATGATTGTTAAGCGGTCGGAAATGACATTTTTTGAAATCAGATAACCGGAAACGGCAATAGCGCGCCTCTCAGACAAAGCCTGGTTGTAAGCTTCACTTCCTCTGCTGTCGGTATGGCCCTGGATTTCAATATCCGTATCAGGATAACTGTCAAGCACTTGTATTAGTTTATCCAGGTTGTTTATTGCAGCATTCGACAGATCCGATTGGTCAAATCCAAACAATACGGCACTGCTGAACTCTACAATGATCCCTTCACCCACACGAAGAACCTTGGCGTCGGGAACATTCTTTGCAATTTCTTCAGCCTGTTTGTCCATTTGGCTGCCAATAACGGCACCTGCGGTACCTCCAACAGCTGCGCCTATAA
>SKYG01000273.1 GCA_007128045.1 Bacteroidales bacterium
CCGTTTGATGAAACATCAGTACTTCCTGCTAAATCAGGTCGTTCACCTTTAGCTAGTCGGTTAATTGCTTGTCGTGTGGCAATGCCTATATCAAAAACATCTCCCCTTGGAGTCCAGTAGTTGTCAAAATACCATTTTACAAAGTTTTGACCTATAGCATTCAAATCAAAACCGATTGTCAGTGCTTCTGCCAAACAAAATGTCAGCGAACTGTCATCCGACCATGTCCCTGGTGGCAAATTATATGTTCCATAACCAACGAAGTCAGTTGCTGGATTCATTCTGATAACGGCTCTGCTTTTAAACTCAAATGGAACGCCAAGAGCATCTCCAACCGCTACCCCGAAAAGGACTGACTTTATTTTATCTTTTGAGTCATTCACGTTATCTATGTTTTTGTTTTTCGAGACATCCCAAAATAGAATGTTTTATTAGGTCAAGTTGGGTTTTGCTTTTCTTCACGAAGAACCAATTCTCCAATTTTTTGTGGAATTACATGGGCTAGTAAAAGTATTAATTATTCAGATTTTTTTGACGTTTGTGGAATATTACAACAGCAAAACTTGTCAAGCGCATGGCAACGTATTGTGGCGTTTTTGTTAAGTAGCATAACCTCAATGCATTATATGTTAGACAAACAAATATAGGCAAAATGCGCTTTGGATCATTAGGCCGGAATCGGTGAAGGATATCGGTGCATCCACACCAGTCAGGAAATAACACTATCTGCGACACTATTTGACAAACATATTTGGTATTTTTGTGAAACATTCGATACACTCCAGATCAACGCTAAGAGAGTCTGCGACATGTGTGCAAAGGCTTATTGTAATCTTATTAAATCAAAAAATTATTATGATGTTTAAGAAAAAAAACACCAGCAAGTACAAGGGATTGGGTGTCCGTAATTTCATGGAAGCCTTAACGATGAACGGAACAACAAGAAGTATAATTACAACAGGGACTAACGTCGGTATTTTTCCCTTTGTTAATACTACTGAATTTAAAGACATCGACTTTTTGTATATAATTAGAAGCGGTTCATCCAGGAAGGATTAACGAAAAGTGAATATAGCGCCCCAAACCGAGCCACTTCTAGCGCACCAACCAGAGCCACTAGTAATGGCCGGGCTTAATCAGCCACTCTGATGGGTGGCTACGCCAAGCTATCCCTCAATAATTTTAACAGTATACAGCATTGTCCAGAATTCAAAATCCACGTCATCTAATACCCCGATAATACAAAATGTTTTGCCTGGGTGTAAAATGACTTCAAATGAATACTCCCTGGCTATTTCCTCAGATTCCGGATAAGCCTGAGATTTTATCCTCAACCCGGATACTTCAGATAGGGGTATGTAAAAGAGCCATATCGTAATATGTTGATTATCCTCATCGATGAATTTTCTGTACGACACTGCCGGGTCTTTGTCGGACAGCCGATTTTAAACAAATTTTGAATTTGAATCAATCCAGCCACATCCAAGGCAGCGTCATAATTCCAATTTGCGATTCGCGAATCGCAAATTGGAATTATTTATTTACTTTTGTCACCAGATAAAAATAGCAACCCAATGAAAAAACACAGTGGCATGCGACCGCAGGATATAGCAATTTTGCTCAAAATTGCTGCAAAGGGCGATACACCATGGATGATGAAAGACCTCGCCTATGAATTAGGCATCAGTAATGGTGAAATTAGCGAAAGCATCAACCGCTCCATGTTAGCTAGACTAATTGCTCAAGATAAAAAGACTTTGATGAAAACTACGCTGCTCGAATTTTTGGAACACGGGCTTCCCTTCGTTTATCCGCAGCAGCCAGGCGCACTGGTCAGGGGTATTGTTACAGCCCATTCGGCTCGACCTCTCAACGAAAATATTCTAAGCAGCGAGGCTTATGTCTGGCCTTATGCAGAGGGCAATGTGCGCGGTCAGGCAATCGAACCGCTTCATCCAAGAATTCCGGAAGCATGCCTGAAAGATTCGCTGTTTTACGAGCTAATGGCGCTTTGCGATGCCCTACGTGTTGGCAGGGCTAGGGAGAAAAAATTGGCAATGGATGCATTAAAGGAGCGGGTATGCTGAAAAATACGCAAATAAACCGGGAAGTCGCCAAAAGAATAGCCAATGCATTGGGTGAAATGAATGACCGGGTCGTCTATGTGGGTGGCGCAGTTGTCAGCCTCTATATTGATGATCCATCCGCTGATGATGTACGTCCAACCAAGGACATTGATATCAGCATGAAAATTCTCAGTTTGAGGGAGCTGGAGCAGATTCGGCAAGAACTGATCAAACGGGGTTTTAGTCAATCTCACGAGGACAATGTGATTTGCCGTTTCAGGTACGGGGATATCAAAGTGGATGTTATGGCCACAAAACAGGTTGGTTGGGCTCCAGGTAATGAATGGTTTGAAGAAGGTTTTGAGCATACGATCACTAAACAAATTGATGAGATCAGCATAAAACTGTTGTCATTACCCTATTTTCTGGCCACCAAATTCTCTGCTTTTTACGACAGAGGAATGTCTGAACCCCGTGTTAGCAATGATTTTGAAGACATTGTATACATTTTAAACCATACTTCTGATGTAAAAGACCAAATACTTAGAGCTGATAAAAGGGCAAAAAACTATCTGAAAAAAGTGTTCATGCATATTCTGGAGAACAGAATATTACAAGAGGCTATCATGGCAAACTTGTTTTATGAGCAACAAATAGCAAGATTTAGAAAGATCATGATCACTATAAAAGAAATTTGCGATAGTATATAATCCTTGGCCATGTTAGCCAATCGGTACCGATGTAACGTTGTAAACTATAGCTTGTGGTGGATCATCGGCCCCCTCGTTTTCATGCTTAAACCACCCTCAAAGTACTATGCCCCTGGCCTCCTTTTTCCAGCCTGATCTGGGTAGTGATCCGTAAGCCTTCGGTCTGATACATTTTGCAAGTTTCTAAAACATTTTTAAATATTGATTATTCGTCCTATGGTCTAGTAAAGTAAAATATGCCTGACAGACCTTTGTTTTTTCAAGTTTCCATTTCTTTGGTATCGTATTGGTAGCTTCACCTTCCAAAGTAGCTAAAGCCCTTATCTGTTGTTCGGTAGTGATATCCTGATAAACCATAGTGGTTTCTATACTTTCATGCCCCAACAGTTTGCTGATTTCTACGATATTTATGCCATCTTCCAACCAGTGACATGCCGCCACAGGCGAAAAAAATGGCGGGCTTCCTGGCCATGGTGGTCGATGCCACCACCACGTTGCAGGCTGAAGACTATGAAGACACCGACCTGAGATGCCATAAACGGGGGTGCCATGGCTATATCATGGCGTTCATTGACCAGGAGGAATCATTCATCTATTATGGATATACCGACTGCAACAACGAAGGCAGAATCGACGGATTTTATCAATATTGTCCGAAAACCCTTTTGTTTGCTATGAAATACCAGGGGAGGAGGGTGGACTTCAATGATCTGATCCGGATTTTTTTTCATTGTCATACAGTTACAGTTTTTATTCTATAACTTTATCCGATGTTTTAGGGGGCTGTTACAACCACATAAAGAAATACAATGTCTAACTATCCATAATAACGGAAATCATTCTTTCTTGAACCAGTTTGCCGGGGTTAAAAGGGGTTAAGCGTTTCTTGTATGTGATTGTTGTTTTAATCAATATTGTCAATATATATGCATGATATTTCATTCACTATGATCTTATTTGATATTTTATGACTGACATTTCATTCAATGAATGGGCTTCTATGAACGATAAAGCTTTGACACAATATATCGGGACATTTGTCAGGCATAAACGCATGGAGCAAAACAAGACATAGGATGAGCTGGCTTCTTCGGCGGGCATCAGTCGATCCACCCTCAGTCTATTAGAGCGGGGGGAAACCGTTAACATTGCCACGCTTATTCAGGTTTTGAGAGTTTTAGATCAGTTACAGACTCTTAGCGCATTTGAGGTAAGAGAAACAACAAGCCCATTGGCCCTGGCCAGGCTGCAAAAAGAAAAACGGCAACGAGCAAGAAGTAAGCCAGGTAAGAAGAATGAAAATAAAGACGACACAGATTGGTAAGCCATGCAAGTAGCAGAAGTTAACATATGGGGAAAGCTGGCAGGTGCTGTGGCTTGGGATGAAAACACAGGCTATGCCACTTTTGAGTACGAGCCCGGTTTCAAACAACTGGGCTGGGAATTGGCACCAGCTTATGATGTATGTCATGCATATCGCCCGGGTAGCGAGTGGGGGTAAAGCCCAGCTTGCGGGATCAAATAGCCAAAACCCTTTTAAACCTGAAAAAATGAGAAGACTCTTAAAAGGAATGGTGGCACCCGGCCCGGTATTACTATAAATACCGCCCATCGCTGCGTCCAGATAGTGGCCATGCTTAACATGCCGCTTGGCTTGATCGGTCACCGGAAAGAACCTCCCTCTTTTCTGTTAATTGATCAGCGTGTTTTGATTAAACGTAAGAATAAAAAGAAATGCCTAAATCAAAGATCACTAATTTTTCATCAAAGGCTGTACTGACTAAAACAATATTTTCTATTATTAATTATATATATTTGTGCGACCAACATCTGGTATATGTTGTGTTGCAAAACCATGTGAATAAATAACCCTGCATATACACAGATCCAAATATCCACAATTACAATAAGTTATGTTTACTACCGCAATGACTTTTTTGAAACAACAAAGCATAGACTTGTTTCTTTTAGTAGTGGCAGTATGTGTTTTTTCCGCAACAAGTGTTAGCGGTGGGCAATATTACTGGGTTGGAGGAAGTGGATATTGGTCAGAAATCAGTCATTGGGCAACTTCTTCCGGTGGAAATACCTTTCATTCGGTGGTACCAGGCCCATCTGATACAGTCTATTTCGATGCAAATTCGGGGTTCTCACAAGGGAACAGAACCATACAGATCAATGTACATGCATTCTGCAATGATATGATATGGGATGATGCACCTGGAAATCCG
>SKYG01000196.1 GCA_007128045.1 Bacteroidales bacterium
AATGCATCGATTTGGTGGTTGGTGTTGACACCTTCGAACACCCAAGCATCAACTGCGCCCTGGCTCATCCCATCCACTACTACATCCACAATGTGGTAGCCCTCATCTGCCGTGACGGCGTAGGTCTGGCTGTCGCCATGTGCCACCACTAGCTCACCCGTGGGACTGATCGTGCCACCCACTCCGGCCGTGGCCGTGATCGTATAGGTGTTGATGGCAAAGAATGCATCGATTTGGTGGTTGGTGTTGACACCTTCGAACACCCAAGCATCAACTGCGCCCTGGCTCATCCCATCCACTACTACATCCACAATGTGGTAGCCCTCATCTGCCGTGATGGCGTAAGCCTGGCTATCGCCATGCTCCAGCACCAGCTCACCAGCTGGACTGATCGTACCGCCATCACCGGCTGTGGCCATGATCGTGTAGGTGTTGATGGCAAAAAAGGCTTCGATAGAATGGTCTGATGAAACAAAGGTAAACCGGTAAGACGATTGCGGTCCGATATTGAAACCATCCACAATTACATGTGAGATATGAAAGTTCTGATCTGGGATGATATGAAATGTTTGGTTATGCCCATGGTTAACAGATACAGAGCCGGACGGTGATATACTTCCACCAGCCCCGGCATAGGCATTTATGGTATACGGTTTTGCGACAAATGAAGCATGAATTGTATGATCTGAATGAACGTTGCTAAAAGAATATGAATTGACCGGACCAACGCTTACTCCATCCACATAAACACTATAAATTTCAAACCCGATACCTGGCAAGATCGTAAATAGTTGACTCTCCCCATATTCAATCATAACAGAACCAGAGGGTGAAATATTTCCTCCAAATCCTGTGGTAGCCAGGATGGTAAACGATTTGGGGGTAAAAACAACATAGATGGTATGATCAGTCTGAACATTATTAAAGGTATATGACGTATGCTGACCAATACTTACTCCATCAACAATCACATCCTCAACGATATAACCTGAATTCGCGGTTATAGAAAAACTCTGGTTCTGACCATGGGCAACCACGATAGAGCCTTCAGGTGAGATACTTCCCCCGGGTCCGGTCGAAGCACTGATGGTGTATGTTATGGGTTCAAAAAAAGCAGAAATGGTATGATCAGCCTGAACATCATTAAAAGAATACGATGATAATGATCCAAGACTTGATCCATCAACAATGACATCGGCAATCTGGTACCCCGTTTCAGGATTAATAGAAAAGCTCTGGTTGTCACCTTCGTTCACGATCACCATACCAGATGGAGAGATTTCTCCACCGTTTCCTGCTGTTGCTGTGATGGTAAACGTAGCCAACGGAGATGATTCTTCGATTTGTATATTATCAACCAGTAGTTGAAACTGGTCGGTTGAACCATAATGCCTGAAAGCCACATACATCAATTCACCTGCCATATCAGGAATATATAATACACGTTCCTGCCATATATTATCAGAAAGGGTCTCCGTAAACAATTCGCTAAAATCGGAAGGTTGTTTTCCTGATGTTGAAACCAGCACACTGTAGGTTTCTTCAGCCCAATCATGATCCTGAGCTTTTACCCAGTAGGTGATCTTAACATAATCGGACGACGATGAGAAACGGGGTGAGATGAGCCAGTTATCAGGGGTAAGGGCCCCATGTCCGTTGAGATAAGACTCTGAAACGGCTACATACGAACCTGTTTGTGGAGAGTAATCCCCCTGGCTACCTATAAACCAGTTCTTCCCATCGCCATCATTATCAAGCAATGACCAGCATTCAGGAGGCATTTGTCCGCCTGAGAAAGTCTCTGTCAACGGCAGGGTTAAAGTCAGGCAATCTGTTCCGGCAGACGTATTTACACCCAGTGAATAATGGTTGTCAGGATTGTAAGACCAGGCACGGTAATCATAGTGTGTATTGGGACTTAATCCTGTGTGGGAATAGATGGTATTGGTGCCTCTGTATAAGACTGTTCCCCCCCCAGGTATAGCCTGGCCAGCAGCATAGGAAGTTCCATTCTCCGGGACACCAAACACCCCGTCGGAAGACCAGGCGATCATCACTGGCTCGTTGTCTTCATTTTTATGCCAGGTAAGCATGACCTGACTGGTACCAGTGGCTGCAGCCTCGAATGCATAGGGGTTCATCACTCCCCCCAGTAAGGTGATCGCTTGTTCCAATGCCGCATGAGCATTTAACCTTCCGGTGCCTAATAAGCCAATATAGTCGGGATTGTGTTCATAGTGGTCGTCGGTACTGTTTCTGATTATATTGGCTACCTCCTCTGCGGCAAACTGCCCGGGAGCCAGAGAGAGAATCAGGGCTGCCACGCCCGACACATGTGGACAAGCCATGGAGGTACCCGACATGGTACCGTAGCTTGAAGATGTCCTGGTGCTGAAAACCCAAGAACCGGGAGCCGACACATCGATCCATTCACCGTAGTTAGAAAAACCGGAACGTTGATCCAGGTTGTTGGTCGAAGCCACCGCAAAGGCTCCTTCGTAATAGGCCGGATACCATGCTTGCTGGCTGTTGCTGTTGCCAGCGGCAAAGATGGATATCCCTCCTTCCATCACGCCTCCCCCACCGTTGGCATTGAAATAGTCGATGGCATCCAGATGCAGCTGGCTATACACCTCCGGGTCTTCATACCCCCAGCTGTTTTGTGAAATGGCGGCGCCATTGTCGGCGGCATAGATCATCGCCTGGGCCACCCCACCTGATGTGGAGTTCTTGAATATCTGGCATGTCATGATCTGCACCCCGTTGCCACTGCCATCACCCCCTGCAATGCCAGCGACTCCGGCACCATTATTGGAAACAGCAGCAATTGTGCCCGCCACGTGAGTCCCATGATTGTCGGGCGTAATCGTCGAATTGCCATCTACAAAGTTATATCCAATGCCCGGCCACATGTTCGCTGCAATGTCGGGATGGTTGGTCTGTACGCCCCCATCGATAACGGCGACGATAACGGCTGGGTTTCCCCTGGTAATACCCCATGCGTCAGGCATGCTGATATCGGCTCCCACCAAACCTGTAACGCTGTTAATAACCTGACCGGTATTGTTGAAATGCCATTGTCGTGGCGCATAATCAGGATCATTGGGTGTCCACGTTGAAGAGCTTACCGGCATAGGCGGATCTTGTGTATCTGACACATCTTTTAAGACAGGGCCAACACTTCTGACCTTATATACCGGCTCGGCAATCAGTATTTCAGGGATGTTATCATAGTCAGATAGGACAGAAGCCAGATCTGCTTTCGTTGTGGTTTGGAACTCATACCACAGGTGAAAGCCCCACTTCTTGTGACGATCCCGGTACTGCTGTGAAGCGGGTGATGCATCATACAACATATCCAGAATTGGAATTGCCTCAACCAGGCCATGCATCTTGCTCAGGCTGTCGAAGGCAGCCAGCCCGGTTTTCAGGATACCATCAGCTCTTTGCTGAAACAAGTTGTTGGGGCCACCAGCTGTTTGATCCCGTAGGTTCTCTTCCATCCAGCGAATGGTTTCCGGACTGAACTTCAGGCGAAACACACCAGACTCCATGGCATCCCGGCGTACGTTGTTTATGTCGACAGGCGGCAGGCCTCTCCCTACCGCTCTTTCACGGGTCAACTCTCCATCAGCAGCAAAAACTGCAGTCGTGCCAAGCCCCCCCATGAACAGAGCGCCCAGCAAAAACAGGAACAACCATCCCAATAAACATCGCTGTTTCTTCACAAACCTCTACTTTATATTAATCCATAAACCTTAAACCTTGATCCTTAAACCAATTTTCCAAGCCATTGCCAGGTTACTTTATCACTTGCACTTTGGTTGATTGCCAGCCTGTAAAGCTATGCACCTGCACCACGTACAGTCCCGGGGGTATATTGTTAACATCTACTCTATAACTGCTAATATGGTCAATATGTTCAGCATACACAATTTGTCCAAGCATATTTATGATACGTATCTGTCGCAGAGGTTCCTCCCCTGTTGACGTAATGTACAATGTGTATTGGACTGGATTCGGGAATACATTGATGGGCTGTGAACTCAGGTACAACACAGATGTAGGATTGTCAGGCCTCCCGAAATAGTCGTTAAAGACATTATTGCTGTTCCGGCTAACGTCGGCAATCCTGATCGGCGCTGAGGGCCATTCTTCGCCGGCCCATCCTTCATTTAAAAAGTATTTGTAATAGTATCTTCCTATGGGTAGTTCTCTGGTCCAGGTGTACAACTCTGGATCATCTGTTGGATGCAGCCTTTGTGCTTCAGGCATGGCACCAGGAACTGCAAAGTTAAACATGGATCCAGTGATATATAGTTTATCCAGGTCAGGATCGAACTTTGGAGCGAACGACATATTGACATTAAAAGTGACCTGAAGGCGTCTGGGCAGTTCTTCAACCACTTCGATATTGAATGAGCAGATTGCTTCGCATCCGTTTTCATCACGGTAAATGTAATCAATGGCATGAGAGCCTAAACCCTCCTGGGCCGGATCAAAATGGGTCAGCAGCGTACCATTTAGATAATAGGTGCCTCCGGCAGGTGTACCTCCAACCAGTTCGAATGAATTCGCATTCAAGGTGGCTGTTCTGTTTGAGGGACAAACAATTTCAGGTATTTGATGGACGGTCACGGGTACACTCTCCTGAGCGTTGCCACCCAGTTCGTCTGTAACAGTGAGGTAGTAAGTTGTTGGGGTATATGGATATACCTCGGGATTGGCATCCGTAGATACTTCATCTCCGTTATCGGTTGTCCACAAGTAGGTATACTCACCCAATCCCCCGGAAGCATTGGCAGATAGTTGTACGGGTTCACCTGCACAAACAGCTATAGGTTCTGCAACAGGCTGAGCACTTAACGGCGCACCATCTACGGTGATGTGCAGCTGGTCGCTGCTGCTGCAGCCGTTGGCGTCGGTGACGGTAAGGAAAACCAAAACATTCTCTGTGAGTGAAATGGTTGTTGGATGAATTACAGTATGGT
>SKYG01000231.1 GCA_007128045.1 Bacteroidales bacterium
CTACCGACCGGCTGGGACTAAAACGACCGGAAATATTACCATGACGATTCTCATAACATACCCTTGCAGGATGTAATCACCATGTCATAGATAACAACGCCTATGGTCATCATTTTTCACAGCCCTATCGATGCAGATGCACCTCCGGATGAACTGGACGTGTTGGAGGAAGCTGCCTTTTTCCGGTCAGGACTTGAATCGCTCGGGTACGAGGTATCAGTGTGGCCGTTCGATTATGACCTGATCAGGCTGGGCGAGCTACTGGAAAAAGAAAAACCAGGCTTCCTGGTTAATCTCACAGAAACACTGTTTGGCGATGGCCGGCTGGTTCATGTGGCACCGGCAATCTTTGATCATTTTGGCATACCGTATACAGGTTGTTCATCAGAAGCCATCTATATAACCTCACATAAAATATTGTCGAAAAAGCTGATGATCGCCCACGAAATACCCACACCCGGGTATGTAGAATTTGAACATGTCAGGGATTCAGATATGGCCATCCCCAAAAAACCTTATATCATCAAATCATTATGGGAACATGCATCCTTCGGGCTTGACGAAAGAAAGCAATTGTTGTTCTGTGATCGTGAAGAACTCATTTCAGGGTTCATGTCCAAAGGAGCATCCGCCAGTCAGTACTTTGCCGAAGAATACATTCATGGAAGAGAGTTCAACGTGTCTATGGTGGGCACCAAAAATGGACCTCAGGTATTGCCTGCAGCTGAAATGGCATTCGACTACCCCGATAATATGCCACGTATTGTCGGTTACAGAGCCAAGTGGGATAACAACTCATTTGAATACCAACACACCAACAGAAGGTTTCTGAATAAATCAGAAGACATTGAATTACAGCAAGCCTTGTATAAACTAAGCTTGAGGTGCTGGGATGTATTTCAATTGCGCGGATACGCACGTGTCGATTTCAGGGTTGACACATATGGCAATATTTACGTCCTGGAAGTCAATGCAAATCCATGTATTTCAAGTGACTCCGGATTTGTTGCCGCGGCGCTCAAAGCTGGATTGTCATCCAGTGATCTGATCGCCTGCATCGTTGATGATTGCCTGAAAGGAACTAAATAGTGTCTGTCCATAATGTCCGATATCTTCGTTATGCTCGTCCGAAAATTGCTCATTTACGACAAGTAAACTCCGCATTTTCGGACTTCACAAGCCTTGATCTCGAACATTCTGATCCAGACACTTGACTTAATTGACAGACTCTAAATAAATGCATTATGAACACAATTGCATCTGAGATGGCAAACGAACTAACACCATACAATCTACGACGGGAAATCAGGCCCAATGATATTGATGCCATCAGGCATATAGTTGAAAGCACCGGGTATTTTCGTCCTGGCGAAATTCATGTTGCTGTTGAACTTGCCCTGGAAAACCTGCACAAAGGAGATCAGTCGGGGTATTACTTTTTGTTCATTGACATCGGAAACCGGGCAGTTGCATATTGCTGTTTTGGGCCTATTCCCTGCACCATTGGCAGCTTTGACCTGTACTGGATCGCAGTCGACAACAATTACCGGCGAAAGGGACTTGGAGGTATCCTTCTGCAAGAGGCCGAACGGATGGTGGCAGCAATGAAAGGACGGAAACTTTATATCGAAACATCATCCATGACGGGCTATGTTGATACCAGGTCTTTTTATGAGGCTAATGGCTATCTGCTTGCTTCGAGGCTGAAGGATTTCTACGCACCAGGCGACGACAAAGTTACTTATGAGAAAGGCATATTATAAATAGTTCTTTTCTTAACACACCATTATTTTCGCACTTCTTCGTGCGATGTTACTGAAAGGATATAAGCTGAAATATGTATTTGAATGTCCATATTTTCTCTGTTAAGGTCTTCCTGGATTTTGGTTTCAAGCGCTTTGGCATAACCCCGACACCATATTATTTTTGGATGATTAGAATATGTTTCGCCCATCAGAACACTTTTGGGATCGAGAAAGTAAATGTATTGTTTGGTGAAGGTCATAATCTTTTCGGGTTGTGCATCTCCCCTGATATGTGGTTCAGCCGGTATTACGGACTGTCATGAAAGCAGCCGCCTGAAAACAGCCTTCCTGAACAATGTTTCGCATGAAATCAGAACGCCCTTGAATGCTATATTGGGCTTTTCAGGTTTTCTTAACGACCCCGATCTGTCAGCCGAAAAACGCAAATATTTCACCGAAATAGTCACGAAAAGCAGCGAGCAGTTACTTGCCATTATAGCAAATATTTAATTATTCCATATCCGGCCAAATCTCGATATGTAAAAAATTTTTAGCTTGATGATGGCTAAATTTACTGCCTGGGTATAGCAGCTTGCTTCACTCGTTACGGTAATTGGTTCACAACCCACCAGGTGGGCTTCAATAATACAAAACTTTCTTCGTTTCCCATCTCTCTGGTCATATTCATATTTCAGAGAAACATCCAACATGATCAATTGAAAACTCATTCGACTAAATGCTTTTGACATTAAAGTAGTTAGTGAATCTTTGAGACCATGGCTTTCGGCTATGATTCTGGCATCACTGAAATGAATTTTCATGTGTTCATAATTGTCTTGATTAGGAATAGAAAATGCTAAATAGCGAATTTAAAATCAGAAAAGCATTACATAATTATGGGAAAATGTTTCATAGATAATCATTATATTATAAATATTGGTTTGCTTTTTATGCGTTAGGAATAATGCAGGTTAAAAAGGATATCCTATGGCAATATTTAAAACCAGGTTATCTTTTCTCCATGTTGAACTCCCCAATTCAACCTGGTTTATTACCCACCTGTGGCCATCATCAAGCCATGGCTTCCTGATCGGCACACCCAGGTCAAAGCGTAAAATAAAAAAGGAAACATCGAGCCTTACGCCAAAACCTGCTCCCATGGCAAGTTCATTCATAAATTCAGAGAACGCAAACGGTGTTCCGGTATTTTCTTTATTTGACTTATGCAGCCAGACATTGCCTGCATCCACAAAAAATGCACCCTTTAGGAAACGATACATCGTGAAACGATACTCCGCATTCGCTTCAAGCTTGATTTCGCCTCCCAGTTTTAAAAAACTCACATTGTCGTCGTCCTGATAATGGGTGCCCGGCCCTACCGAATGTATATGAAAAGCCCGGATACTGTTCGGCCCACCACTAAAAAACTGCTTGGCATAAGGCAACACATCGCTATTTCCATAGGGGTTTGCTACACCAGCATACATCCTGAATGCGAGCTTATCGCTGGCATTGAAATTGTAATACCCACGGGCATCTATACTTGCTTTGGCATACTGAGAATAGGCAGATCCCAAGACATGTGAAGGATCCTCTGACGATGGCTCTTCCCCTGCAATCAGCTTAACCAGTGAAAATGCATTCCCCGCAGCTTCAACAGTCGATAAAAAATAATATTGAGTCTTTTTGTTGGGATATACTTGCTCGTTATAGGTGAAAGAATAGTCGCCTCCTGCAATGAATTGCTCTTCGTAGCTTTTTTTTAGAAATGGGTTGGATTCCAGCAGCTCCTGGAATGTAGTTGATGGGTTTTTGATAGATGTGTAACTCAGGTTCACGGGATGCAAATCATGCTCCGTCCTGATGTTTCGCTTCCACTTGTAGCCATACATAAACTGGAATGTGTTCATTTCAAAATATTCGACCCTTTTTAAATAGTGATAAGACAGCAAAATCCTTGTTTTAGGGACATAGATATTGCCTCTTCTGCTGATATTAAATGGAGCTATAAAGCGTGGAAACACCAATTCGGCTTGTGGATTCAATGAATAGGAATACAAATTCTTCCCCTTGCCTCCCACTTGACCTTCGAAGGAACCGGCGAGGCTTAAATTGAGAAATTCAGCACCTCTGAACGTGTTTCTGTTGATAAGGCTTATGTTGAGTCGTGGGCCGGTGAAATTGTTAGATTTTGACACAATGTCCATCTCTGCCCTGAATGTACGCCAGGGCATGGTGGTCATCAGGATCGCCACATCCAATAAGCCGCTTGCCGTTGTGTCGCTTTCGGAAAACTTCATTTGGACAAACTTGAAGTTTCCCATCGACATCAGACGGTTTAGCGTAATGGTGTGATTCTGTCTTGCATATATTTCATTTTTATGCATATACACAGACCGAAGTATCACCTTTGGCATGATTTTCATCTCCGATCGTTCCCCTGCAAATATATAATCCTGAACCATTGTCGTGTCGGTAACATTCTCTGGTTTTTCTCCGTGCAGTGAATAATCCTGATCAATATATACCTGATGAATGCGATAAACAGTTTTGGCATTTTCCGGAATGCTGTCCTTTAATGTCAGCGTTAAGGCCAGTGTATGGTCTGCCATGGATGTATCTGCTCTAAAAAGCAAATAGTCAGGGTTGAAGTAGAAATACCCCTTATTCTTTAACATATCATCGATTCGCATTCGTTCGTTTTGTAACAACTCGAGCTTGTAGTCAGCTCCGGGTTTGACAAGTGATCTGTTCTTTCCGGCTGTAATCAAGTAACTTAAACTGTCATCATCAATGGCATACGTAAGCTCACTGATCGTATAGGGTGTATGTATATAGCTTGTGTAAACAACTTTGGCTGTTTGCTTCTTTTCTTTAATCTGGGATTCTGTGTAACTATTGAAAATGCCAATATTAAACAGTGAGGCATCGATGATATTTGCCGTTACTCCCGGTTTTACTGAACTCATATACACAGGAGCCTCCCCGGTATTTTTCAGCCATTTCCCTATTCTTGTTTTGGGATCTTCTCCCACCACCATATACAACCACAATCTCGGACGCATGCCCAGAAAGCTTTTGTTTGGCTGCGGTCGCACAACTTGTTGTGCCGTTCTTTTTATGCTCCGCTTATGCACTGTTTGTGTCGATTCAAGCATGATGTCAGCACCGGCATATAAGGTCTCCCCTTCTGGTAAATGCTTTGTGCCGCTGCAGGCTGCCAG
>SKYG01000152.1 GCA_007128045.1 Bacteroidales bacterium
AAGACCGTGTCTTTGTCGGTAAGCCGCACGGGAAACCATGAAGACAGAAAAAACGTTATAGTTGAATGCCTAAGTCCGGGGGCTGAAAATAACCTGAGATATCTGGCATGGATAGAAACGAACAGACAACTGGTTGAGGAGTTATCAGATGGAAAGCTTGGCTATATCTATATGTCGAACACAGGTGGCAGGGGCCAGCTGGAGCTGGTAAGCATGTTTTATGGTCAGCTGGATAAACAGGGATTCATCATTGACGAACGCTTCAATGGTGGTGGACAGCTTGCCGACAGGTTTTTGGAGTTGCTGACCAGACCAGTGGTATATAACCTTCATTGGCGTGCAGGACGTGACCATACCCAACCAATAAAAACCAATACGGGTCCGATGGGGATGCTTATCAATGGTTGGGCAGGATCTGGAGGCGATGGATTGCCATGGGCTTTTAAAGTTCTGGAGGCCGGGCCTATCATAGGTGAGAGGACGCTAGGTATTCTTGTGGGGCCAGCTACAGGTCATACATTGATTGATGGTGGTGGTATCACCGTGCCCGATGCCAGGTTATACGATAATGCAGGGCATTGGTTTTGGGAAGGCGTTGGTGTTGAACCTGATATTGAAGTATGGGACGATCCCAACCTCCTGGTAAAAGGCCGTGACCCACAAATGGAACGCGTTGTAGAGGAGGTTTTAAAGCTGCTGGAAGGAAATCCACCGGTGATGACACCCGCACCATCCCATGAAGATCGCACGGCACCGGGGTTACAGCAAATATACTAACAGATAATCAGGCCTGGCAGGTTTTCGAAACCTGTCAGGCCTGGAATTTTCGATGGGTCTGTCAATGCATGATCATCCTCATGCCGCGACCCCCGCCAGGGCTCCCGGAACCGCCCCCTTCAAACACGTTTAAGCTACGGTTCAGTGAGTAAGTGAACGTAAGTAGAAAATACGTTCCCAGGGAGTTGGTTACCTGCCGCTCCAGATAGTTTGCGTCAACACGCTGGCTTACACCTAAGTCCTGATTTAACAGATTAAAGCCCGTAAGGCGCAGCTCACCACTGTTGTTCTTTAAGAAACTGCGTGAAAAGCCAAAGTCCAGCATCGGGATCTTACGGTCAAAATCATTGGTACGCCCTTCGTATATTTGATACCGAAAGCCAAGATTCAGCCTGTAGTGCGTCAGAAAGCGCCAGTTCATATCAGCAGCATAAGTCTGGTTAAGATATGCCTGCTCCAGGGTGCTAAATTGATATTCTGTAAGCTGCTGGCTGATATTTACCGATAAGTTGGTCTCAAAAGCATCCACTGGACGGAAGTTGTACCGGATATTTCCGCTAAGCATATTATTGGTAATACGCTGATAAACATCATTTAAAATATTGGTGCTTTGTACACGGCTGACCGTGGAACCAAGTATGATCCGGCTTTTTATCGGACTGAGCCCGATATTCACATTAAAATTACCTCTCAGGTTCAGGTTGTTCCCGGCATTAACAGGTGAGATGGTTCTGACAAGGTCTTCATCGACCATCACGGAGTTGGTGATTGCATTGGTGAGATAGTCGGCAGTAATAAAGGCAAAGTATCCAAACATACTTACAGGATTGAAAGAGTTAAACCTCATGGTGGCCCTGTTTCTGTAAGCTGGGCGAAGGTCCGGATTACCAACATACATATTTAAGGGGTCACGGTTGTCGATCAATGGTTGCAGCTGAAGAATGCTTGGTTCCTGCACACTGGTTTCATAGTCGAACGAGAGGCGCCTGAAAGAGCTAAAGTCATAATTAAATCGGGCGACTGGCAGAATATTAAAGAAGCTGCGGTTGATCTCCTGGTCATGTGTGATAAGCTCACCGGCCAGACTTGTTGCCTGAACACTGCTACCCAGTGTGATATTGTATGCGTCACGATTCAGGCGATAATTAATCCCTCCTCGCTGATACAACAAGGTATTGTTATAGATGTTCGTGAGCAGTTGATTGACCACCTGTTGTTCACTCACCACATCAAACACCTGCTGGTCAAGCTCATTGCGGTTATGCGTGATTCTGTAGTTTGCCTCGAGGTATGTTCTGTTTCCCAATGGTTCGGTATAAGACAGGTTTGCGCCGATATTCCTGTTGATACTCTCCTGAATATTATCTTGCAGGATCTCCTGGTTTACAGTCTGTTGTCTGTAGAAGGTATTATAGGCTTCCAGGCTTCCATCCTCATCATTACCTGTATATTGAAAATCAAAACCAGCGGTCAGTGTGCGTCCGGGAACTGAAAAACGTTTGCGCCAAAGGAGACTACTGTTAAGGTTCAACCTCATCCCATTGGCAGTGGTGATCTGATTGCTGGTATTTTGCAGTTGTCCGGCATCTGAAGTGTTGCTGCTGTTGCTTTGCTGAAAGGAAATTGTTTTATTTGATAACGCACTGGTGGTAAACAAAAGACTGTTATTATCATTGATTGTATGGTCAACCCGCAGGTTGAGGCGGTGGTTGTAGTTCTGATTGTCGCGGATGCTGACCTGCCTGAAGTCATAATTTCCATCAGGCAAAAAGTTTTCTCTATCAGTATCCTGTGTCATATCATGATCCAGCTGGTTGTAAAAATAGCTTGAGCTCACATCGGTACTGCCCCACAGTTTACGGTTCAGGTTCAACCCACCTGCCCAGGATGTCAAGATGCCATTACTTGAAGGCATCCCATCAAAATTTACCGGGACACCACTGGTATTTGATGAAAACTGCCTTCCGGCACCACTGGTTCCACCCAATACCCTCTGGGTACCTCCCGTAAAGTTCATATACTCACCAATAGAGAAACCTTGTTGGTTCAGGTTATTGCCCATACCCAGAACAGATAGCTGACCTTTGGCATTAAAATGGTTTACATTGGTACGTCCGGTAAACCGGTCGTCAGGCCCATATCCCAGGCTGGTATTTCCAAACATCCCTTCTTTACGGTCTTCCTTCAACTCCAGGTTCATGGTACGTTCCCGCTGTCCGTCGTCAATGCCGGAAAATTTTGCTTGTTCCGATCTTTCGTCAAACACATGTACCTTTGAGATGGCGTCGGCCGGCAGGTTCTGGGTGGCCATTTTAGGATCTCTGCCAAAAAATTCGCGCCCATCGACAAGTACCCGGCGCACTTGTTCACCCTGAGCCATAACGGTGCCATCAGCTTCAATTTCGATGCCTGGCATGCGCTTCAAAAGGTCTTCAACCACTTCGTTGGGCTGCACACCAAAAGCCAGGGCATCGTATTCGATAGTATCTCCCCTGACACGCATGGGTATACGTTCTTCCTGCACCACCACTTCTTTCAGAAAAGTCTGTTCATCCAACATCTGTATGACACCCAGGTTCAGCATGCCATCCCGGGGTGTTTCAACAGGTATTGTCAGTGAGGCATAGCCAACATAGGTGACTCGCAAGAGGTATTTACCAGGCTTCACATTGTTTATTTCAAAGTCTCCCTCCGTGGTGCTCAAAGCATAGTTCACCATGGTGGAATCGGCTGCCTGCAACAGCAACAAAGTGGCACTGGGCAAGCCATCGCCATTCATGTCGTTAAGGGCTCCTCTTACAGAGAAATTCTGAGAATGTGCCCACGTTGTCAGAAGGTATAATACAGTAAATAGAAAAAGTCTTCGCATCTTTATTTGTGAATTAAAATGATAGTATGTCAGTGCTTATCAGCTTCATGTACAATATGACATCGATGTTGTTAACCATTATCTGATAAAAACCACCATAGTTAAACCAATCTCCTGCATGTTAAAACCTGATCACTGTGCCACCGGGATTCATGCGCTGGGTTTGTTCCTCAACCAGTTTTTGGAAATCCTCACGGGTGATCTGTTCACCCCGGTTAGGTTTGCGCAGATCACTGCTCCTGATTTCTTTATCCTCAATGATGCGGGCTACCCACACACGTTCACCATTGTTGATGTCGAGGGCAAGAACTGTTCCTGGTAACGTCACATAGCGATCCGGGCCCAGGAAGGGTTGTATCTGGGGTGTAAACCATGCAGTTATTTCTTGCTTTTGAATGGTATCGTTGTACCATGCCATGATACAAACGTAGCCTGCAATCTCCATTTGCTCATTGCTGATCTTCCAGGGTGCAATGTCAAGTGGTTCCGCGATCAGGTAGTTTTTTCCCATAAAGTCCTGAAGAACTGTAACCTCTTTGTTGATCCTGTCAATATGCGTCTCCGTTCTTGGAATTCTCATCATACGCATTCCCCTGCCCTGACCACCGGCAATGTCAGCTTCGGGGTTTTCTTTCATTTTATACAGACTTTCAGCATCATTAAAGAACAACTGAAAGTTGCTCGAGCGAAACTGCGGTATCATGGCTTTTAACTCTTCTCTCTCCGGGGGGATGTTGCGATGCACGTCGATCGTGTATTCATATTCAATGATACCCTGATGTATCTGGGCGTTGATTGTTGCATCCCAGATTAAGAAGATAAAAAAGAAAGTGACAAGCTTATACATATTCATATCATCCAACGATTTTGAAGTAGTAATTATGCAAAGCTAATTCCTGTAAATGAATTTGGTCGTTAATCAAAAAAAAACAAGGTTAATAAAAGGTTAATGCGGCTTTGATGTTGAGGTTAAAAACCTAATTTTGACCTATGAAATACCCATGGCAAACACATTGACGCACATGAGGATGATTATATTTCATGGGGTCGAAGGTCGAAGGTCGAAAGTCGAAGGATCAAAAAATATAAACAGATGAAAGAGCAAAAAAACAGATTTATTATTCCATTAATGATCGTAAGTATGTTATTGCTTACGGTTCTTCAGGGCTTATGGCTCCGGTCTGAATACCGCTCAGCAACAAACGCGTTTAACCGCGAAACAAATCTTTTGTTCAGATCTACCATACATCACCTGACAGATTCATTGATTTA
>SKYG01000077.1 GCA_007128045.1 Bacteroidales bacterium
CGACCCCAGTGATCCGTTGTTTGCCTCCGACATTCAAAGCCACTGGTTGCCAAACTTTGGCTTTGGAATGTACTACAGAAGAGAACACTTTTATCTGGGCGCTTCCATACCTAAACTGCTCAGCACCAACCCTTTCACAAACAGAATCTATGCCGGTGCCAAACCTGCCCTTACAGAAAGATATATGTTTTTCATCACAGGTGCATCCATCCCGCTGAATTTAGATATGGACGTTGTTGCCAACGCCGTGGCTAAAAATAAACCGGGAGGAGAACTGGAGATTGGCGTAAACGCAGGCATGGTCTTCTTTGATAAGTTCTCGGCAGGCCTGATCTATAAACACCAGGATGCAATAGGGGTTTTAGCAGGCTTACGGGTATATGATCACTGGACAATCAGTTATTCTTTCGACTGGGGAATTAAAAACCAGGTCACCCATTATAACTCCGGCACACATGAGATCATGCTCAGGTATGACCTGATATTTCTGAACTCCCACAGAGAACGTGCAAAAAGACCATTTTGATGGCAGTGACAATAATTTTAACAAAACATTTGCCTATAACAGAAAAAATGACGTACTTTGCACTCCTTAAAAAGCAAGCCAGTAGAAATATATAAAACCGTTCACAAGATGTCACGTATTTGTCAGATAACCGGAAAGAGGCCAATTACTGGTCATCGTGTATCCCACTCGAATATTAAAACAAAAAGGTGGTTCTATCCGAATATTCAGGAGAAGAAGTTTTTTATCCCCGAAGAGAGCCGCTGGGTGACCCTGAAGGTGTCTGCCAAAGGGATTCGGATCATCAATAAAAAAGGCGTTCTCGCCAGCATCAAAGATGCAAAAGCCAAAGGCTATTTATAGCATTGGTAGCAAAACGCAAAAAGTATACTATTAAAGGCTGTTGTTACCGACAACGGCCTTTTTTTTCAAACAAAAGCAGGGTCAGCCCTGTTAATTTATTATAAAACAGATGCCAGGCACTACCAATAATTTGAAGTCTGCCTGTTTCTGTTTAATTTTATTGGGTATTTAAAAGACGGTTCATTTTGAATAATCGCAAGCTCCTATATGCGTTTTATTGCTTTGCCATCCTGCTTTTTGCCGTTGCTGAACGCGGCAGCGGGCAGAGCCAGCCGGCAAAGAAAGTGATACAGTTCTCTGGGTTGGTGGTTACCGGCGATAGCCTGGCTCCTGTGCCATATTCTACCGTCTGGATAAAAAATACGCGCCGTGGAACCATCACCGACTATTTTGGTTTTTTCTCCATAACAGTTAATGAGCTCGACACTTTGCGCATCACCGCAGTGGGGTTTAAGGACGTACAGTATGTGGTGCCCGACACCCTTACACAATCGCGCTACTCTGCCATCCAGGTCATGACAAGAGACACCATCTATCTGGCAGAGACTTTAATATACCCCTGGCCTACACGGGAGCAATTCAGACATGCCTTTATACACACCGATATCCCTGACGACGACTATGACAGGGCCATGCGAAACCTGGCACGGGCCGACATGAAAGAGAGGCTCAGACATTTTCCGAATACGCCAAACATGAACTTTCGCGATGTGATGAACCAAACCAGTGATCGCATGTACTATGCCGGACAGGCACCACCACAGCGGATATTCGACCCGTTTGCCTGGGGCAAGTTCTTCCAGGCCTGGCGTGAAGGCCGTTTTAAAAGGAGTGAATAGGTGAAAATTATCCGCATATCGTTGTTGCTCATCATCCAGCTAGTCTCTTTTTATGGGATGGCTCAGCATGGATTCCTGGAAGGATATGTGCGAAACCCTGAAGGCACACCGCTGGAATTCGTCAACCTGGCCATAGAAGGTTCTGCGTCAGGCACATCAACCAATGAGGCAGGGTTCTTCCGTCTGAGGGTTCCTGCCAATGCAAACGTGTATATATCAATCTCCTATCTGGGCTATTCACCGGAAAAGATTCCGGTTGCCATCTCCGCCAATGAAATCCGCATCGTGGAGATCACCCTAAACCCGGCAGCCCAACCACTGCCAGATGTTGAAGTTGTTGAAACGCAAATATTGTCGACCGACATTACCAGGATTGACCCAAAACTGGCCACAGTGCTTCCGGGGCCAACAGCAAGCATTGAAGGGTTGATAAAGACCCTGCCCGGGGTATCTTCCGTGACTGAACTCTCATCACAATACTCTGTCAGGGGAGGCAATTTTGATGAAAATCTGGTTTATGTAAATGGCATCGAGATTTACCGGCCCTTTCTTGTACGCTCAGGACAACAGGAAGGCCTGAGCTTTCTGAACTCCGAGCTGATATCCTCAATCAGCTTTTCTGCTGGTGGTTTTGATGCCAAATATGGCGATAAGATGGCATCGGTGCTTGACATACAATACAAGAAACCTGAAAAGTTTGGCGGCTCATTCTCTATGAGCCTGCTCGAAGGGTCTGTACATCTGGAAGGCATTTCCAGCAATGATCGCTTCACATATCTGGTGGGCTTGCGCCATAAATCCAATCAATACCTGCTTGGCACACTCGACACCAAGGGCGATTACCGTCCTTCATTCTCCGATATCCAGGCCTTGCTGACCTACGACATCAGTCAAAAGAGCACGATAAGCTTTCTGGGCAACTACAGCAATAACAGCTATATGTTTCAGCCAGAAGTGCAGTCTACACGGTTTGGCACTGTATCTGACGTACGACAGTTTACCGTATTTTTTGATGGCCAGGAGGTAGACAGGTTCATCACTACCCTGGGAGCCCTGTCATTGGCCGTTAAACCCAACGACGACCTGCAGCTTGAATTTATCTCCACGGCGTTTCAGTCTGATGAGAATGAAACGTTCGACATACAAGGCGCATATTGGCTGCGGCGCGTCGAAACAGATTTCGGAGAAGACGACTTTGGCCAGCCTACCGGAACACCGCTGGGCGTGGGTGCATTCCACAACCATGCCAGAAATTATCTGAATGCCATTGTCGTTAACTTTGAGCATAAAGGTAGTTGGCAGCATAATGGACAGACACTACAATGGGGAGCCAAGGTGCAGCATGAAGATATTCTCGACCGGCTGAAAGAATGGTCACTGATCGACTCATCCGGCTATATCACACCGCGGCAACCACTGGATAGAATTTTGCTGCGCGACACCCTGCGGGCCAGGATCAATATGCAATCAAACCGCATAACGGCTTTTTTGCAACATACCTGGGGCATGGAGAGAGACCATGGAAGGTTTGCATTAACGGCAGGAATACGAACAAACTACTGGGACTTTAACCAGCAACTGCTGGTAAGTCCGCGGTTAACGGTATTGTACAAACCCGTGTGGGCTGCCAGATGGGCATTCCGTGCATCAGGCGGCGCCTTTCATCAGCCTCCCTTCTACCGCGAACTGCGTAACTTCCAGGGGGAGCTGAACCATGACATAAAAGCACAGGAATCAATTCACTTTGTGCTGGGTTCAGAGTATAACTTCATGGCGTGGAACAGACCATTCAAATACACCAACGAAATATATTATAAGAGACTAAAAAACCTGATCCCTTACGAACTCGACAATGTAAGAATCCGTTACTATGCCGAAAATATTGCCAATGGATATGCAGCAGGTCTCGACATGAAGGTTCATGGGGAGTTCGTTCCAGGCGTTGAGTCGTGGATGAGCTTATCACTCATGAATACCCAGGAAAAGATTGCAGGATTGTTTTATACTGATGCCCAGGGCAGGCAAACCCCGGCCGGGTATATACCAAGACCTACCGACCAGCGAATCAACTTTAACATGTTCTTCCAGGATTTTCTTCCCCGCAATCCAAGCTATAAAGTGCAGCTTGCCTTTGTTTACGGCAGTGGGTTGCCGTTTGGCCCTCCATCTTATGAAAGACAACTGGATACACTGAGGATGCCTTCCTATAAACGCGTCGACATCGGTTTCTCAAAACTGCTGATTAGCGAAGAATCCAAACTCTCTGAAAACAGCCCTTTCCGGCATTTTGAGTCTTTGTGGATTACCGCCGAAGTTTTTAACCTACTGGAAATCAACAACACCATTTCTTATATGTGGATAAAAGATGTGGAGAACCGGTTGTTTGCCATCCCAAATTACTTAACCTCCAGGCTGATTAACATAAAGCTTATTGCCAGGTTTTGACAGACCCTGCCTTTTTGTCACATCCCTCCTTCTTTCTGGTGTCATATTTTCAAAAAAACCTGTATTTGCTCGCTTGGCACAATCATTGTCATGTATACTTACTGTAATTTATACATTACAAAGCTGAATATTTATCAGAAAACATATATAAAATAATAGTAAGATGGGTAAAATAATTGGAATTGATTTAGGAACAACTAACTCTTGTGTATCTGTAATGGAGGGCAATGAGCCTGTAGTTATTCCCAACAGTGAAGGCAGAAGAACCACCCCTTCCATTGTGGCATTTACCGAAAATGGAGAACGTAAGGTAGGTGACCCGGCAAAAAGACAAGCCATCATCAACCCAACCAAAACGATTTATTCTATCAAGCGTTTCATGGGAGAAACGTTTGAGACGTCGAAAAAGGAACGTGAAAGGGTCACTTACGTGGTTGAGAAAGGCGACAACAACACGCCACGTGTTAAGATAGATGACAGAAATTATACGCCCCAGGAAATTTCTGCCATGGTACTGCAAAAGATGAAAAAGACCGCTGAGGATTACCTGGGTACCGAGGTGACAGAGGCTGTCATTACTGTACCAGCCTATTTTAACGATTCCCAGCGTCAGGCCACCAAGGAGGCGGGCGAGATTGCCGGCTTGAAGGTAAGAAGGATTATCAATGAGCCTACCGCTGCTTCACTGGCCTATGGCCTGGATAAAAAAGACAAAGATATACGGATCGCAGTCTTCGA
>SKYG01000305.1 GCA_007128045.1 Bacteroidales bacterium
CCATGGCCTGCCACAACCATGAGCATGATCACAGCCAAACAGATGATCATGCAGACAGCCACAATCATGGGAGGAGTCACAGCCACGATCATGACCACGGCCACGACCATGACGATGTAAAGTTGTTTTTAGAGGCATACAGCGACTCATACGAAGTGTTTGCTGAGGCCGATCCCTTATCAGTGGGCAGCCCTTCTGAGGTTTTGGTGCACATCACAAAGATTCAGGATTTCAAACCATTACAGGAAGGCCGTATTACAGCCAACCTGGTTTCTGGCAACCAAGCCACCGGCCAAACACTGGAGGCTCCCGACCGGCCTGGGATATATCGCTTCATGATAATACCCGAGGTAGCCGGACAAGCACAGCTGGAGATCATCATCAATATCGATGGCGAAGAGGATATTCTGCAAACGGAGCCCATACATGTGTCCACGAATGCACATGCTGCCATCCATGTGGCCGAAGACATGATGCCACATGTTGCCGGAGCAGTGGTATTCACCAAAGAACAATCCTGGGCCGTTGATTTTGCGACAGGCGTAGTAAGCAAACAACGCTTCGGGCCTGTGATCAAAACGGTTGGCGAAGTGCAGCCTGCCAGGGGAGATGAAACGGTACTAACTGCCAGCACGAGCGGCATCATACGGTTTGCCGGAAACAACTTGTATGAGGGCTATCACCTGAAGGAAAAGGCCCCGCTCTTATACATTCATGGTGAAGCCCTGGCAGAAGGCAATGCCGCCATACGCTTTCAGGAGGCGAAAAACAACTTTGAACGGGCAGAGGCAGACTTCAACCGGATAAAAGAACTGGCTGCCAACAAGATTGTCAGCGAGAGAGAGTTGCTACAGGCACAAAATACGTATCAAAATGCTTTGACAGTCTATGAAAACATGAGGCAACACTTCTCAGCAAGCGGACAAACGATTGTAAGTCCATGGGCAGGCTATCTCAAAGAAGTCTTTGTCAACGAAGGTCAGTTTGTCACCATCGGCCAGCCGCTGGTAAGCATCGCCCGCAACCGGGACATGGTCGTTCGCGCTGAAGTGCAGCAACAGTATGCAGGGGTACTAAACCATATTGAAGATGTTCATATTGGGATAAAAGGGCAACAGACGCAACACCTGAGCAGCTATGGAGGCAAGGTATTGTCGGTCGCCCGCAACCTGAATCCGGCAACCAATATGCTGGCAGTGCACCTGCTGGTAACCGCTAATGACAACATGATTCCGGGAAGTCTGATCGACGTATACCTGAAGGCCACATCGCCTGACTCACTGCTGATCGTCCCCAACAGCGCTCTGGTTGAGGAACAGGGAAACTACTTTGTTTTCGTTCAGATCCATCCGGAAAGTTTTGAAAAACGCCAGGTACAAATCGGACAGAGTGATGGTATATACACGGCTGTTAATCGTGGACTTAGTGAGAGAGATCGTATAGTCACAAAAGGAGCCATTATGGTAAAGATGGCTGCAGCATCAGGCGACCTTGACCCACATGCCGGACATATTCACTAATCGGAATAAAAACAACTTATTATGCTGGATAAAATTCTTCAACAATCATTAGACAACAGGCTTCTGGTCATATTGCTTGCCATTGCTGTTATGGTGGTGGGGCTACATATAGCCTCCCGTATGGATGTAGATGTCTTTCCTGACATCACGGCACCTACTGTGGTGGTGATGACAGACGTACATGGCATGGCCGCCGAGGAAGTGGAACGCCTGGTCACCTTCCCGATAGAGACAGTCGTAAATGGCGCAACGGGTGTCAGACGTGTCAGGTCTGCATCCTCTTTCGGGTTCTCCTTCGTATGGGTTGATTTCGACTGGGGTACAGACATTTACAGAGCCAGGCAGATTGTCAGTGAAAAGATGATCGAGGTAACCCCACGAATGCCGGCAGGCATCGGGGTGCCCATCCTGGCACCTCAAAGCTCTGTCATGGGAGAGATCATGTTTGTAGGACTTCAGGCCGACAGCACCACCATGATGGAGCTGCGGACCCTGGCCGAGTGGGAGATCAAACCAGTGGTACTGGCCACAGAGGGTGTCTCACAGGTTACCATTATCGGGGGCGACCTGAAGCAGTACCAGGTATTGGCCGACCCTCACCGGTTAAGGCATTTCGGGATGAGCCTGCATGAGCTGGAGGCAACCTGCCGTGGCTTCAGCCAAAATACCTCGGGCTCGGTAATCCGGGAATACGGCAACGAATATGTTGTTCGTGGCATGGCCCGCACCAACAATATCGAAGAGCTGGGAGCTTCTTTCATCAAACATGTGGATGGCAAGCCAGTCAGGGTCAACGATGTGGCCAAAGTTCAGATCGGAGCAGGTATTAAAATGGGGGATGCATCGCAAAATGCCACGCCTGCCATTATACTATCCATCTCAAAACAGCCCAATGCGAATACCCTGAAACTCACAGATGCTATTGAAGCAAACCTTGCCTCCCTGCAACAATCTCTACCAAAGGACATTCGCTTAGACACCCACATATTCCGTCAGGCCGACTTTATCGAAACCGCCATCAACAATGTTCAGCGTGTACTGCTTGAGGGGGCTTTTCTTGTGGTTATCATCCTGTTTGTTTTCCTGATGAGCTTCCGCACCACCATCATCTCGCTGATATCCATACCGGTATCATTGCTGAGCGCGATCATTGTGCTGAACATTCTGAACCTGAACATCAACACCATGAGTCTTGGTGGGATGGCCATTGCCATCGGCTCGCTGGTCGACGATGCCATCATCGATGTGGAGAATGTATATAAGCACCTGCGTCGTAATGTACAACTGCCACCCGAGCAACGCACTCCCGTATTACAAATCGTGTTCGATACCTCTAAAGAGATACGTTCGTCCATCATCAAAGCTACCATGATCATCATCATCGCCTTCACCCCGTTGTTCTTTCTTTCCGGGATGGAGGGCCGCATGCTGCAACCACTTGGTATTGCCTATATTGTAGCTTTGTTTGCATCGCTGGTAACGGCCATGACACTCACCCCTGTGTTGAGTTATTATCTGCTAACCAATGAAAAACGGCTTCTAAAAGCTGTGAAGGAGCCCTGGCTGAGCCGTAAATTGTCTGGAGCATATGAAACTTCTCTCAGAAAGCTCATGTATTACAGGCGTGCTTTTATTGGCGGGGCTATCTTTCTGCTGATCGTATCACTGGTGATACTACTGAGTATGGGTCGGAGTTTTCTCCCGGAATTTAACGAAGGGGCCCTCACAATCAATGCGATAATAAAGCCTGGTATTTCATTGGAAGAAAGCAACAATATAGGAAATATCCTCGAAAGGAAGCTTTTGGAAATACCTGAGGTAACAACCACATCCAGGCGCACCGGACGAGGTGAACTCGACGAACATTCACAGTCGACCAACAGCGCCGAAATAGATGTCAACTATTTGTTGAATGGACGGTCGCGTCACCAATTTCTTGACGAGGTACGTGAAAGGCTTGGTTCGGTTCCCGGCGTGGCTTTCACAGTGGGACAGCCCCTTGGACACCGCATCGACCATATGTTGTCAGGCACACGTGCTAATATTGCCATCAAGCTGTTTGGCCCTGACCTGAGCACCCTATATACCACAGGCAAGCAGATTGAAGCCGCCATCAGCGATATACCCAACCTGGTCGATATAACCACTGAAGAACAAGTTGAAGTCCCGCAAATTCAGATTCGTGCCGACCGTGAACGCCTTTCTTATTATGGCATAACCGTAGAGGAGTTCACCCACTTTGTTGAACTGGCCTTTTCTGAAGAGAAAGCCACAGAGATATACGAAGGACAAAGAAGCTTTGACCTTATCGTTAAGCTTAACGAACAATACACCCGCAACAAGGAAGGGCTGAAAAAAGCCCTTATCCAGACAGGAGAAGGCACCGTGGTGCCTCTTGACCAGGTGGCGCATATTGTTTCTCACAGCGGTCCTGGAACTATCAGCAGGGAAAATGTGCAACGTAAGCTGGTGGTATCAGTCAATGTGGCTGGTGGTGGGTTGAGCAAAGCAGTGGATCAGATCAAACAGCAAATTGACGCACAGATAATTATGCCCGAAGGATACCGGGTAGAGTATGGGGGTCAGTTTGAGAGTGCCGAAGCAGCTACCAGAATTTTGATCCTGGCCTCCATCATTGCTATTCTGATCATTTTCCTGCTATTGTTCCAGGAATTCAAAAATATGACACTGGCGGGCATCATATTGTTAAACCTGCCATTGGCACTGATTGGTGGGGTGTTCGCTATCTGGTTTACATCATCAGTGATTAGCATCCCTGCAATCATTGGCTTTATCACCCTATTTGGTATTGCCACCAGAAATGGCATCCTGCTGATCAAACGCTACCAACGCCATGAAGACGCAGGATCAGATTTGAGCGACAGTATCATAAAGGGCAGTGTCGACCGCCTGAATCCCATTCTGATGACAGCACTCACCGCAGGTTTGGCACTCATCCCCCTTGCATTCAGCGGAGATGTGGCAGGCAATGAGATTCAAAGTCCGATGGCCAAAGTCATTCTGGGTGGCTTGCTGACCTCCACCCTGCTTAACATCTATCTTGTGCCTATGGTATATAGCATCTTCAGGAAGGAGTTGAGGAGTTGAGGAGTTGAGGAATTATGAGAAAGAAAAATAACACATAAAATATATGGATACTTTAAAGATTATTAAACAGTTTATTGTCGTTGGAACGATCATAGCAAGTGGCATGACATCCTTTGCCCAGACCAGCATTGAGCAGTTGTTGTCAGACGTTGAACAAAACAACACCACACTTAAAGCCTTAAGCAAACACATTGACGCAAGGCATCTGGAACACAGAACAGGGATTTTTCTTCCAGATCCTTCA
>SKYG01000194.1 GCA_007128045.1 Bacteroidales bacterium
GACTCAGGTCACCATGCCCCTTATACAGCTTTAGGATGGAAGAACCCGTATATGCAATGTTCAAGTCAGGTAATGAATCATAAATGTGCTTTAATTCAGCCGACCAATCATGGTTTTTATGTTTGGATGGGTATTTATGTACCTCGTCAATGAAAAGATAACGCCCCCCGAATTTTTCAAACTCCTCTGCTGTATCAACAAGGCTATTGGTAAAAAACCAGGGATCATCAGCACTGACATACAACGCCGCACCCGCATTCTTTTCGTTGTATTCACTGAGTTTTTGCAGCATCAGGGTTGTTTTTCCCACACCACGTGAACCTGAAATTTCAATGAGTCGGCCATTCCAGTTGATAGAGTGATAAAGAAACCGCTTAAAGTTCTTGTTGACTGCCTTCTCAAGCCTGTTGCTCTTTTCAAAAAGTGGTATCATGGCGAATTATTTCTATAAAAGTACAAATAATATGTATTGTATTACATAAAAAATGAAAATAAATTGTATTGTATTACAAAAAAACTGAATCAATATTTTGGGGCAAAAAATGTTGAACCCTACGATGTGCCGGGAACAACGCAGTGTCGCCCCTCCGAATAAAAAAACCCCTCTCTTACGGGAAGGGTTTTGTGACTCCGGAGGGACTCGAATAAGTATTGTTTGTCAGTTAACTACAAAGAAAGGTAGAAAACGAAGAGAATTTTTGGTCATTATCCGTTAAAACATGAGATTTTTTTACGTTTTTGTTCCACGATTTAAAGGTATGAAATTTTCCATTGCCGCCACTTAATTATTTCCACCCTGCAAAACGAAAATTTAGCCACGATCCCCCCCAGCAATACCCTGATACCACTGTTGGGAAAAGTGCGCTGATTTTCTGAAATGGAGAAGCTTAAAATTGATGTTTTGAGGTTGGATTTTCTTGTATGTACCTCTTCACTATTCTCTCCTTCCTGATCACAAATAACCATTTATTTGATACCTTCTTCACCGATCAGCCTCCAGGAAACCAGGATTGGAAATCCTATTTAGATCAAATGACAGACGAGGAACTCCGGTCAATAGTAAAAATCCAGCAACTTGATGATGCCGGTATTCTGGTCAAAGAAGACCTCCTACCGTTTGTTAAAATCATTGAGAAATATAACCCAGGAGCAGTCGGGGTTGTGATAGAACACCATGATCCAGATGTGGATTTATGGAAGAGGCCGGGGGTGATTTGATTTCTTTCATAATTATCCGAGTCCCTGTCCTGGTGCCCATCATCTCCACGCCCCCACTGGAACAGGTCGCCGTAGAGCCTTGTGTCTGTGTTGCCCGTCGCATCATCGGCCGGAACAAAAGGCATGGGGTCAGCGCCAAGGTTGCGGTCAAGCCAGCAAAGTCCGTTGCGCCATACTGTGCCATAGGTGACTTCTTCACCATTGTAGGTAAACGTGACGGTTGATTCGCCGCAAACAAATACATCATCAACAGGAGTGGCCGTCAGCCGCACCCTGGTCTCTTCGCTATACCTGTTCGGAAACCCTGCACCACCATCCCAGGTGATCACCTTATCTTCACCCGGACTTACATCTGTCACATCGCCTTCGAGATGTGAAGGATCAACATCAAAATAAGTAGCTCCGTTATCAAAACTTACCGCAACAGAGATGTTATAGGTTGTGTTGGCTTTCGGAGGTGCAGGCATTAGTGCTGTCTGAAGGTCATAGGTGATTACAGTAATACCCGTAACAGGCGTACTCTCTACTGAAGTCACAGTCAGGGTACCATTACCATTTTCTGCGCATATGGCTCCCATGGCCAGAAGCAATATAAATGAAAGGATAGAACGCTTCATATTGAATATTTTAGATATAATTATCAATGCAATTAAACAAGATCATAGCCAGGAAGGGCTTACACATGTGCCCCTTTTCGCTGTGCCCGGTATCGCACAACAAGAAAAGCAACAATAAGTAACCCACCTATGATAATAGCAATATTTGAAAGCGGCACGGGTATAGGCCTGGTATCAAAAGTAAACGGGTCAGACTCTCCTACGATGCCTTGACCCATGACCATACTTGCCGGAAGCATGATTAACAAGATGCTCAAACAACTAAAAATCAGTTTTTTCATATGTATTTGTGATTATAAAAAATTTCACACTGAAACAGATAAGTTTCAATTAAACCTGCTGATATACACAATATTTTAAAATCATCCCTTCTGTCGACACATTTTTATTGCCTGGCGGTCAAATATTTCACACACCACATTTCAGAACATACCCATGGAAGTGCGCAAGGGCAAAGCTTATAAGGTAAAGCGGGGAGAGGAAGTTAAGACAAAGACACCAACAACCTGCGTTTGCTTCATTTTTATTATCTTTATGCAACCCGGGAACATAAAAAAATGAAAAAGATAGGAATCGCATTAATTGTTATTGGTATTGTCATTACCGTATTCAGCGGAATAAGCTTTAAAACCGAAAAGAGCGTTGTGGAGGTAACCATCCCTGTCAACAACCGTGTCTCTCAAAACAAAATCAGGCTTGTCTAAACAACTTATTGTTTTTATATTCTTGCATGAAGGTATTGCTCACCGGCACAACCGGATATATTGGAAAACGACTGCTGCCAGTCCTTGTCGACAAAGGTTTTCAAGTCGTATGCAGTGTCCGTGATAAAAGCAAATTCCATCCGGAAGAATCATTGCTGGATCGCATTGAAGTCATTGAAAACGATCTGACCCAGAGAGATACCCTGGAAAACATCCCACATGACATTGATTTTGCTTACTACCTGGTACATTCCATGGCCGCTACCAAACAATATGAAGAGCTGGAAAGACAGTCTGCCATTCACTTCAGGGAAGCCCTAAGCAAAACGAAAGCCAGACAAGTCATCTATCTCAGTGGTATTGTGAACGCGCAGACACTTTCCAAACACCTTAACTCCAGAAAGAATGTAGAGCTGGAGCTTGGCAAAGGTTCATACGCACTAACCACAGTGAGGGCAGGGATTATTATTGGATCAGGCAGCGCGTCTTTTGAGATCACCCGTGACCTGGTGGAGAAATTGCCAGTAATGATTGCACCTAAATGGCTAAAAACCAGATGCCAGCCTATTGCCATCAAAGATGTTATCAGCGTGTTAACCGGCATATTGCACAACGAACAAACCTTCAACAAGGGCTACGACATTGCTGGTGAAGAGGTGCTCACCTACAAGGAAATGCTATTGGGATATGCAGCGGTACGCCAATTAAACAGGGTGATTTGGACAGTGCCTGTCATGACGCCCCGGTTGTCATCCTATTGGTTGTATTTCGTGACATCCACATCCTATAAGCTGGCCACTTCTCTTGTCGACAGCATGAAGGTGGAAGTGGTTGCCAGCAGCAACGAAATCATGCAGCTTCTAAAAATCAAGCCATTATCATACAAAGAGGCCGTAGAAAGAGCATTTCAAAAGATTGAACAGAATGCGATTGTGTCCAGTTGGAAAGACTCGACTGTAAGCGGAAGGCTCGACTATAAAATCTCTGACTACATCCATGTGCCAGAACATGGATGTTTCAAGGATATCCGGAAACGACACGTCAAAAATACGCATGCGTGCATCGACCGAATATGGCGTATTGGCGGCAACACCGGCTGGTATTATGCCAATTGGCTGTGGGAAATCAGGGGTTTTCTGGACAAGGTTGTTGGTGGGGTAGGATTGCGAAGAGGCCGAACAAACCCGGTGCATATTCAGGCGGGCGACACCCTTGATTTTTGGCGGGTACTTTATGCCAACAAGACGGAAGGACGTCTGCTCTTGTTTGCAGAAATGAAACTGCCAGGCGAGGCATGGCTGGAGTTTCAGATTCAGGATAACTCCTTAATTCAAACCGCAACATTCCGTCCAAAAGGCTTAATGGGCAGGTTATACTGGATGTTCGTTTATCCCCTTCATGGCATTATTTTTAATGGCATGATTAAAGAGCTAAGCAAGACGACTTAAATCTCCAAAAAAACCCGAACAACCAAATGCACCCGCTAGTCTTCTTTGATGCAGCGCACCGATAACCCGGACCGGTCGTGAATGTTTGAATTGATGAGGTTGTTCTGAATATCGACCAATCTTGCAAAGGGAGACGCCATTGGCAATCCGTCTTCTTCTGTGGAACTCCACCAATAGGCATATTGACCTATGTCGGTATAGGTACCATTACTGGTACGAATTCCGGCAGGCAACCCAGAAAACCCGAAGCTGTCAAGTCCATAATATATGCTGTTACCTCCCCATCTTGGATGCTCGTTGGTGTCGTATCCTTCACCCCGCGGGTGGCCGACCTGACGGGCAACTTTAAGGGCACTGCCTACACCGTTCTGGTCATTGATGCTATTGCTGTAGCCGTGCGCATTTATCAGGTAATCAACCAGCTCATCCCAGTCATCACGCGAAGGAACCCTCCAACCTACAGGACAAAGGTTCTCTTGCTCAATGGCATAGCGGTTGTATAGCAAACCATAGATTTCCACCATATCTTCAGGCGAGTCAATACCCATGGTGTTGTCCTCTTCATGGCTGTATTTGGCATATGCCCCCTGCCAGGTGCTTCCCCAATCATCATTGTTAAGACCCGTTGGGATTTCACTTCCATTGTTATATTTTGTGGTGCGCAGATTATGCGCCATCCACTCCTGCTCACCAATGATCACAGTAACATATTCATTATCATCAATATCTGTAACGCCGTCACCATAAATTATGTTGGATACCTCTTTAAAATTTGCCGTAAGTGTTAAATCATTGGCAGGAATGACAACAACGGTTTGCTTCAAATCTGGATCATTAACATATTGTGTGTCACCAGTCCACCCATCAAATACCCA
>SKYG01000009.1 GCA_007128045.1 Bacteroidales bacterium
CTATTCGACGATGGGATCACATTGTCATACACCTCAAAATGTGGTACAGCAAGTCCATCGCCATCTCCACCAGAAAAACGAAACAGATGGGTGTCGTCACCAGCGAAGTGATCAATCACATATTGGGTCAACGACCGCGCAACCGTAGCATATTCTTCATCCATACTCACCTCATAAAGCTTGATAAGAGACCTGACAAATAAAGCATAATCTTCAAGAAATGCAGGGATATGGGGGTGTAAGCCATCAAGCTTTCGATATAATGATCCATGACGGTCGATGGCATGATCTATCAGCAACCGTGCAACAGATGCGGCCTGTTCGAGGTATTCTGGAAAACCCAGTGCAGTGTAAGCATCAGTCAGTGCCTCTATCATCAGAGCATTCCAGCCAGTTAACACCTTGTTGTCAAGACCCGGCCTGATACGGTATTGCCTGGCGGCAAGTAGTTTCCTGCGCGAGCGTTTCAGCACATCAGCGAACTTGTTGACATCTAGCTTATATGTGGAAGCAAATGCAGATATATCCTGCTCCCTGAGAAGGATATTTTTACCTTGCTCCCAGAATGCCTTCTCATTGATTCGATAAAACTTTTTGATCAGTGGTGCATCTTCACCCAAAATTTCATCTAACTCCAGTTCCTTCCAAACATAATAGCGCCCCTCTTCCCCTTCACTGTCGGCATCCAGGGCAGCATAAAACAAGCCATCAGATGAACGCAATTCCCGGTTCACAAACCCAATGGTATCAGTAATGACCTCTTTGTACATGGGATCGGAAGTCACTTTATAAGCATGGGCATATAATGATACCAACTGGGCATTGTCATACAGCATCTTTTCAAAATGTGGAATGCGCCACCGGTCATCGGTCGCATACCGGGCAAAGCCGCCCCCTATCTGATCATAAATACCTCCCATGGCCATCTTTCTCAGGTTCAGATTCACCTGATCTGTAAATGGCTTCTCTTTCACCTGGCTATGATAATGTAATAAAGCCAATGTAGACACCGGCACGGGAAATTTTGGGGCGCCACGGCTACCACCTTCCACAGCATCCATCTGTCTGAGCAAGCCGGAGAAAAACATAGTTGCCTCTGGACGGGAAAAAGCAGCCTGACCTTCAGCTATTTCAACAAAGCCCGTACCTGTAACACCAGTGGTAACTGATTCTGCTTGTTTAAGAATATCCCCGTATTGACTGGAGTATAGTTCATGGATGCGTTTCAGAATACCCTTCCACTGATCCGGGGGAAAATAAGTACCACCCCAAAATGGACGGCCATCGGGCAATGCAAAACAGTTCAACGGCCAGCCCCCATGTCCGGAAATAAGCTGTACCGCATCCATATATAAATGATCTATGTCGGGACGCTCCTCACGGTCAACCTTAATGCACAAAAAGTAGTCGTTCATTAGACGAGCCACCACCTCATCCTCAAAACTTTCACGTTCCATCACATGGCACCAGTGACAGGCCGAATAGCCAATGCTTACCAACAAGGGCTTGTTCTCAACCTTTGCCTTCTGTAAAGCCTCCTCTCCCCACGGATACCAATCAACCGGATTATACAGGTGTTGCAACAGATACGGGCTTGTCTGTCCCGCGAGATGATTTTGCTCTTTAAACATACATACAAACTTTATTGCCCCATTACTTTTGACTTTCGACCTTCGACCTTCGACCTTTGACTTTTGGCCTTAAGACTCAAATGTCACCAACTCATTCCTTGACCTTCCCATTAACGTACTCCATGCTTACTTGCCACAGCTCCCTGGCTGCCTCAGCATCCTGAGCCTGTGGAGCAGTGCGCTTTTTCTTGCTTTTGGAAAAATATTCTGCCGTGACCTCTTTTACCTCTGGTGATGTAGCCAGGTAATAGGTTGTTTGAGCACCTTTTTCAGGCGTGATCATAAACAGATTGAATAAAGAAACAAGAATCTTTGGAAACTTATCAAACAAACGCGTGTTGACAACGCCCGGATGCAGGCAGTTGACACTGACACCTGCCCCATTCATCTTTCTGGCCAGCTCTTTAGTAAACAAAATATTGGCCAGTTTGCTCTGCGCATAAGAGCCAAAACTTGACCATTTATTTCTTCCTTCAAGGTCGTCAAAACGCATCCTGCCTTGTCTGTGTGCTTCACTTGACACATTGATCACCCTTGAAGGAGCACTGGCAATCAAACGGTCGGTCAGCAGGTACGTTAACAAAAAAGGAGCCAGGTGATTCACCGCAAAAGTCAATTCAATGCCGTCGACAGATTCTTTCCGTTTTGTTTCCCAAATCCCGGCATTATTGATCAACAGATCAAGACGGTCATACTTGTCAAGAAACGCTTTGGCAAATGATCTTACAGAATCGAGCGAAGCCAGATCACATGACATCAGTTCGACATGGCCATTCCCTGTCAGGTCATGTATCTCCTGACGCAATGACTCACCCTTTTCCAGATTCCTGACAGGCAACACCAGTTTGGCACCCTCATTGGCTAACCCAACCACTGTCTCTTTGCCAATTCCGGATGTGGAACCCGTAACAATACAAACTTTATCTTCCAATTTCATAAACTCCTATTTTATTATGTAGTATTCAAAACAAACCTTAAACCTTACACTATTTCACAGTTCTCCCTTCACTTCAACTGACTATCGACCAATTATCAAATCAACAAATCAACAGATCAACCTTAAACCTTAAACCTTAAACCATTAACCAAACCACAAATAATGCATATTTGTTCATCTATAGCTTCACAAAACAATTTGATATGACCTGTGTTATTAGAATACAATAACGTCAATAACAAATTATGCATCGCACCATGGCCTTCCTGATTTTCTTCACCATCGTAATCAGTATTTACGGACTTGTTAATTATTACATGTATGCCCGGGGTTTACAGGCAATACCGGAAGGTAGCTTATGGCGTTCCTGGTATCAATGGGGGTTCTGGATCATTGCCAGCTTTTATATAGCCGGACGTTTTCTGGAGAAAATCTATATTAGCCATGCCAGTGATGTTCTGGTATGGGTTGGCTCTTTTTGGCTGGCAGCCATGTTGTATTTTTTCCTCCTGGTAGTTGCCTTGGATATACTAAGGGTGATTCATCATTTTTTTCCTTTTTTCCCGGAATGGATTACTGATAATTTACCAAAAACAAAAGCTGTTTTGCTTGCCGGCAGCATCTTGTTCGTGGCATCTTTGTTAACCGGCGGCTTCATCAATGCCCGCAATCCACAAATAAAAACAGTAAAAGTAAACCTGGCAAAAAGTGCCGGTGGTATGACCAGTTTAAAGGCCGTTGTCATGTCCGACATACATCTGGGTACAATGATCGGAAATGGATTTTTCGAAAGGGTGGTAAGTAAGGTTAACCAATTATCACCTGATATCATATTGCTTCCCGGCGATATTCTTGATGAAGACCTCGAACCGGTTATCAGGCAGAATATTGGAGAAACCCTCAAACAATTGAGCGCACCGCTAGGCGTTTATGCCATCATGGGCAACCATGAGCATATTGGAGGAGCCTCAGATGCTTATGACTACCTGAGCAATCATGGCATCACCATGCTTCGTGACAGTGTAATCAAGGTCAATGATGCATTTTATCTGGTTGGAAGGGAAGATCGCGACAAAGCCAGGTTTGGAGGCACTGAGCGTGCATCACTGGCGTCTCTTATTGAACAGACCGATAAAAGATATCCTGTTATTTTGCTTGACCATCAACCATTCTATCTGAAAGAAGCTGCACAACTTGGTGTTGATCTGCAATTATCGGGTCACACCCACCATGGTCAGCTATGGCCACTGAATTATATTACCAAGGCTATGTATACCATTAGCCGCGGATACGGAAAGATCGGAAACATGCACGCCTATGTGAGTAGTGGACTGGGAACCTGGGGGCCACCAATTCGTATTGGAAACAGACCGGAGATTGTTATTCTTCAGGTTCAGTTTGGTCAGGCTGACCCTTCTTTTTGAAAATCCATCCCATGGTATTCTGAATACCTGAAAACACTCTGCTCGCAATAGAAATTCCGCTTTTGACTCTGGCAAGAAACACAGGAAAGGTAAACTGACTCTGTATGGCATTCATATCTTCATACAGTTTTGTCTCCGCCAGCAATGCTTCATACCGCAACTTTGCCTTTTCCAGTTTGATGTCCTGTAAACTTTTAATTTTTCTGAGCCTATGGGTGTCTATCATGATAATCAGGATTTGGGGTGTTCATCATCTTCCTTAAAAAACTCATCCCTAAGTGAACAAATAATATAAGGTCCAAATATCCTGCCTCTGAACAGGCGTAGTATGAGGGTGATCAATAAGAAGAAACCTCCTACAATGAGTAAGCCCAGCTCATAACTCCCAAGCAGACTACCTATATATAGCGCTGCCGCACCGGAAAGAAATATCAGAGCGATAAATAAGGTGGCAATAATTACGGCATTGCCCAGGAAAGTAGTCAGCAATCTGACAGCCTTCTCAAAGGCAACCAATCCGTAATAAGAAATCTTCGTTTCCAGGTACTTATGAAGATTATCCCTCAACCCGGAAATGTGTTCATATAACACTCTGATGTCCATCTAAAATACGTTCAATAATTATTTTACATCAGGCTCAGGGACGACCTTATTGATCTTTGCCTTGGCTTCGTTGGCGAATTGATCCACATGACCCTTAAGCTCATCAATCTTCTTCCCTACATTTTTAGTAATGTCTTCAGAATACTCTTTGGCTTTCTTCTCGAGTTTCTTTCTGGTTTCTGTTCCACTCCTGGGAGCAAAAAGAACACCTGCGGCCACACCTACTGCAGCACC